>CAISKJ010000103.1 GCA_903885885.1 uncultured delta proteobacterium | reverse complement strand
GCATCAGGCGAGTCGTAGATGTCGCGCTGGCCCTTGAGCCCGAGGCGATCGAGAAACTTCACGCGGTTCTTCGTGTGGTTCACAGCCACGCGATAAAGCCACGTGCCGAGGCGCGAGTCGCCGCGAAACGAGTCGATCGATTTGAACACCGTGATGAAGACCTCTTGCGAGAGATCCTCTGCCTCGGTGCGGCTCCCGAGCATGCGGTAGACGAGCGAGAAGACCTTGTCCTGGTAGAGCCTCACGAAGACGTTGAAGGCTGCCTCGTCGCGGCGCTTCAAGCGCTCGACGAGCTTGCGCTCCGCGTCGAGGTCGAGGTTCATGGCAAACCGGTTCTCCGCGCGAGTCTCAACCCCAGGTGCAGCACTCGTTCGCACATACGCCGAGAGGGTCGCCGGTGTCGAGAGGTTCCCCTACTCCACGGCCCCACCACCGCTCTCAGCCGGCGACCGTGAGGGCGCCGCGGCTCACATGCTCCGGTAGAAGTACCGCACGTTGAGCATCATGGTGGTCTGGCTCCCGCCCGCCAGGTCTTGCCGCAGGGCGGCCTCGATGCCGAACGACGTGTCCACGTAGCCCGCGCCGGCCGTGAGCGTGTGCACCGGGCCGCCGAGGCGCGTGTCGTCGTAGAGGTAGCCCGCGCGCACCGGCACGTGGCTGATCATCACCTCGACGCCGCCGTTGAGGCGCATGCGGGGCTCGCCGAAGGAGCGCAGGTCCCACACGTTGTCGACGATGATGTTCAGCGCCTCAATGGGGTTGATGGCGATGCCGCCGCCCACCGAAATGGGCGTGCGCGCCGTGTCGGGGTTGGTGAGCGAGTAGCCCGTCACCGCGAGGGTGAGAAAGCTCACCGGCCGCACCACCGCGCCCACGTCCACGGTGAGCCCGGCGTACTCCGAGCCGAGGCGGGTGTTCGTGTTGGCGGTGCCCTCGTAGTTGAGGTAGCGCCCCGTCACGCCGAGCGCGACGCCCTCGGTGAGCAGCACGCTCAGCCCGAGGCGCACGTCGTGGTTGCTGCGCGTGTCGCTCTCGTTGAGCAGCGAGTAGTTGTACGAGAGCGCGGCGCTCACGGTGCGAGTGCTGTCGACCACGGTGCCGCCGAAGCCCCAGCGGCTCACGGTGGGGTCGTACAAGACCGTCGAGTCGACGTGGTACACGCGCCCGAGGCTCATCGCGGCGGGGTTCGAGAACACGCCCGAGGTGCTCTGCGCCGCGGCCTGCGCGTTGCCGCCGAGCGCCATCATGCGCGCCGTCGTAGGCGTCTCCGGCGCGTTCGCCATCTGGGCGAAGCACTGCGAAGACATCAACAGCGTGGCGAGCGACGATGCGAGGGCGAGCGTGCGTCGGGCGTTCATCGGCGGGTGACATATAACGGCGAGCGAGACGCCGTCTATTTCCCGGCAGCGAATCCACAGGCTGTGGATAACCCCGCGCGGCGCCCGTCCACAGATCGTCGCGCGAGGCTTTTTTGTAGGCCATCGGTCACGGCAAAGCCCATGTGCGAAGGGCCTTCGGGCCTGTGGATAACTCCCTCGCCGCGAGCTCCAGAGGCGCCGCGTCGAAGCTTGCAGAATTCTCGCGAATGCAACGCATCGGGGCCACAGTGCCGACGCGACACGTGTACCCGGGGCTGTGGATAACCCTGTGGACGGTCGCACAGAAGGCTAAGACCGACCGGTGGAACGCGACGCAAACGAGCTCTGGCAGAAGGTGCTCTCCTCCCTCGCGGGCAAGGTAGGAGTGCAGATGATCGACAAGCTCCTGCGCCCCCTCGAGGCGCTCGACGCGGCGGGGTCGGTGCTCTTGCTCCGCGCGCCCAACGACTTCGCGCGCGAGTGGGTCTCCAAGGCCTACACCGCCGCGATCGAGGAGCAGCTGCGGATTCTCACCGGCGAGCGCTGGTCGCTCCACTGGGCGTCGAGCACGCTCTCGGTGGGCGCTCCGCTCCCGAAGCTGTCGCCCGCGCAGCGCGTGGCGCCCACGCCGAAGCCCGCGGCCCCGAAGGTGAGCGCGCCGACGCTGCCCAACACGCACGCGGCGCAGGCGCCCGCCATCGCCTCGCCGCCGCCGCGCGTGGCGCCCGCGCAGTCGGTGGCCGCCCGCACGGCCACGGTCTCGTCGCACACGTCGGTGGGCGCGGCCGCGGGCTCGTTCTCCGCGGGCCTCTCGCCCAAGTACACCTTCGAGCAGTTTGTGATCGGGCCGTCGAACCAGGTGGCCCACGCCATGGCGATGGCCATCGCGAACCTCTCCGGGCGCCGGGTCAACGTGCTCTTTCTCTGCGGCGCTACGGGGCTCGGCAAGACGCACCTCTCCAACGCGGTGGGCCACCGGGTGCTCGAGCAGAAGCCCGACGCGCGCATCGTCTACGTCTCCGCCGAGACCTTCACGAACGACTACGTGGCGGCCATCCAGCAGAAGAAGATGGACGAGTTTCGCAGCCGCTACCGCAACCAGTGCGACGCGCTGCTCATCGACGACGTGCAGTTTCTCGCGGGCAAAGAGGGCACGCAGGAGGAGTTCTTCCACACCTTCAACGCGCTCTTTCAGCGCGACGCGCCCATCGTGCTCACGAGCGACGTGCTGCCGCAGAAGCTCCACGGCATGGCCGAGCGCCTCGTGTCGCGCTTCGGCTCGGGCCTCGTGGCCGAGGTGTACGCCCCCGAGGTCGAGACCCGCGTGGCCATCTTGAAGAAGAAGGCCGAGCAGGAGAACGTGCGCATCGACGACGACGCGGCCTTCGCCATCGCGGGCGCCGCGAGCACCAGCGTGCGCGAGCTCGAGGGCATGCTCATGAAGCTGGCGATCAAGGCCAGCATCTCGGGGCGCCCCTCCATCGACACGGCCATGGTGCGCGAGACGCTGCGCATCGGGCACCGCCCCGCGGTGGTGACCATCGACGACGTGCAGCGCGCCGTGTGCGAGCACTACCGCATCAAGCAGGGGCAGCTCACGGGGCGCGACCGGCACCGCGAGGTGGCCCTGCCCCGGCAGGTGGCCATGTACCTCGCGCGGGTGCACCTGGGCACCTCGTTCCCCCAGATCGGGGCGAAGTTCGAGGGCAAGGACCACACGACGGTGATGTCCGCCGTGAAGCGCGTCGAGAAGCTCCTCGGCGAAGACCCCGAGGTGCGCCTCGTGGTCGAGGCCCTCTCGGTCAAACTCGGATTCCCGCCCCCCAACGCGTCCACCAGCACTGAACCGATGAGGGGCCCCCAGTGAGCGCCGCCCCCTGTGGATCACCCTGTGGAATCCCACGCGAAGTCACCCACTCCCTCCCTGTGGATCGCACCTGTGGACAGTTCGGGCTCCCGATTGTACCCAGCGCGTCCACAGGGTACGCCCGCTTCCCCGTCCCCTTCGAAAGCAATGCGGTTACGGGTACTTACAGCGACTTCCCCCGTCTCCACAGGATCTAGATACTAGGTACTGTTTCTAAATTCATTTCTCCTATCAAAAGAGTAGAAGACAGGGGCCCAATCCCCTGAAGCGCACAGGAGCCGTCGAGATGGAGTTCGTGGTCAACAAGCGAGACTTCGTGAAGGGTCTCAGCCGTGTGCAGAGCGTGGCCGACAAGAAGTCCGCCATGCCCATTCTGGCCAACGTCTTGATCGCCGCCGACGCGAGCGGGAGCGTGCGCCTCGCCGCCACCGACCTGCTGCTCTCGGTGACGGGTACGATGCGCGCCGAGGTGAAGAAGCCGGGCTCCGTGGCCCTGCACGCGCGGCACGTGTTCGACACGGTGCGCGCCCTCCCCGACGGAGACATCACCGTCACCGTCGAGAAGAACTTCACCGCGAGGCTCAAGTCCGGCAAGCGCCGCTTCGACCTCACGGGCATGCCCGGCGAAGATTTCCCCTCCATGCCCGACCCCGGGAAGACGCCCCTCACGGCCATCCCCGTCGACGACCTGGCCGACCTCATCTCGCTCACGTCGTTCTCGATGTCGAGCGACGACACGCGCCCCCACCTGGCCGCGGCCCTCTTCGAGATGCAGGGCGAGACGCTGCGCATGGTCACCACCGACGGCCACCGGCTCTCCAAGGCCGAGCGCTCGGTCGTGGGCATGCGCGGCGCCCTCAAGCTGCTCATCCCCGCGAAGAGCATCCACGAGGTGAAGCGCATGGTCGACGAAGTGCGCGCCGAGAAGGGCGACCGCAAAGAGAGCGGGCCCGCCACGCTCTCCGTGGGCGCCGCGAGCTCGCAGGGCCCGGTGTTCTTTCAGCGCGAGGGCATGACGCTCAGCTCCAAGCTCGTCGACGCGGCCTTCCCCTCGTACGAGCAGGTGATCCCCTCGGGCACCGACCGCGGGGCGCGCCTCAACCGCCTGGCCTTCCTCGACGCGCTGCGCGCCGTGTCGCTCGTCGCGGCCGACCGCACGAGCGGCGTGAAGCTCGCCATGGCGGGCTCGCGCGCCATCCTCTCGAGCGAAAACCCCGACGTGGGCGCCGGGCAAGACGAACTCGACGCCGAGCTCTCGGGGCCCGACGTCACCATCGGGTTCAACAGCAAGTACCTCATCGACGTGCTCAACGCGCTCGTCACCGACGACGTGGCCCTCGACCTCTCCGGCGAGCTCGACCCCGGCGTCGTGCGCCCCGTCGGCCGCAACGACTTCATCGGCGTCATCATGCCGATGCGCATCTGACCTCGCACCCCTCTCCGGTCTCTCCCGCGTGACCCCTGTTCGCATCACCGAGCTGGTCGTCGGAGGCTTTCGCAACCTGCAAGGTGTGCGACTGACCCCCGACGCGCGCGCCAACGTGCTCCTCGGCGCCAACGGCCAGGGCAAGACCTCCATCCTCGAAGCCATCGACTACGCGGCCTCGTTGCGGTCGTTCCGCGGGGCCACGCGGGCGCAGCTCGTGGGCCACGAGGCCGACGCCGCGCAGGTGCTCCTCCGCGTCGAGGGAGCGGGCCTCTCGCACGAGTACCGGGTGAAGCTCACGCGCACCACGCGCGACATTCTCCTCGACGGCAAGCGCCCCGAGCGCGCGGTGGAGTACTTCGGCGGCGCGGCCTGCGTGGTGTTCCAACCCGGCGACCTCGAGCTCGTGCTGGGCGGCCCCGACGTTCGCAGGCGCCTCCTCGACCGCATCCTGGTGCGCGTGGTCGACGGCTACGGCGAGGCCCTCAAGAGCTACGCGAAGGCCCTGCGCGCCCGCAACATGCTCCTGCGCGAGCGCCACCCCGACCTGCGCGCGGTGCAGGCCTACGACTTTCCCCTGGCCCGCTTCGGGGCCGCCGTGGTGCGCGCGCGCGAGTCCGTGGTGGGCGAGCTCGTGCGGGCCGCGCAGGCCGCCCTCGGCGAGATCATGAAGTCGTCGGAAATCATCTCCGTGGCCTACCGCGCCAAGGCTCCGGGCGACCAGGTGGCCTACGCGGCCATGCTCGCGAGCGCGGTGCACAACGACCTCGCGCGGCGCACCACGCAGATCGGCCCGCACGCCGACGACCTCACGCTCACCTGGTCGGGGCGCCCCGCGCGCGTGGTGGCCTCGCAGGGGCAGACGCGCTCCCTCGCGCTCGCCCTGCGCCTTGCGGAGTTGCACGTGATCGAGGGCCGCACGAAGACCACCCCCGCGCTGCTCCTCGACGACGTCTCGAGCGAGCTCGACCGGGGCCGCATCGAGCGCCTCTTCGCCATGGTGACGCGCCTCGGCGCGCAGGTGTGGGTCACCACCACCGACCCGGCCATCGCGTCGCTCCTGCCCCGCGCGAAGCGCTTCGAAGTCACCGACGGAAAGGTCGCCCCCGCGCCCCCTTCGAGCCTCTCCCCGTGAGGGCCCGAAAGGTGGGGGTGAGACATAGTCTGACCTTGTGTTCAGGTGCGGTTCTGGTACGCTTTTCGCTAGAAATTACGAGGAAACATCGTGGTGATGACCGACGATACGAACGGCGCGTCCGACAATGCCAAGAACCAGTCGGCGCAGTACGACGAGTCCGCGATCACGAAGCTCGAGGGCCTCGAGGCGGTGCGCAAGCTGCCGGGCATGTACCTCGGCGACGTGCACGACGGCACCGCGCTGCACCACCTGGTGTGGGAGGTCGTCGACAACTCCATCGACGAGTACCTCGCGGGCTTCTGCACGCGCATCGACGTGGCGATCTTCGCCGACGGGTCCATCCGCGTAGACGACAACGGCCGCGGCATCCCCACCGGGTACAAGCCCGAGTTCGGCATGAGCGCCGCCGAGCTCGCGCTCACCAACCTGCACGCGGGCGGCAAGTTCAACAAGCGCAGCTACGGCGTGTCGGCGGGCATGCACGGCGTCGGCGTGAGCGCCGTCAACGCCGTGAGCGAGTGGCTCTACGTCGACATCTACCGCGAGGGCAAGGCCTGGCACATGGAGTTTGCGCGCGGCGAGACGCGCAAGAAGCTCGAGGTCACGGGCGACAGCGAGCGCCGCGGCACGTCGGTGCACTTCAAGCCCGACGCCGAGATCTTCACCATGTTGGAGTTCTCGCACGAGACGCTCGCCAATCGTCTCCGCGTGCTCGCGTACCTCAACCCCTCGCTCACCCTCTCGCTCGTCGACCACCGCCGCTCCGAAGAGGTCGAGGTCTTCTCGGCCAAGGCGGGCATCGTCGACTACGTGCGCTTCCTCAACGCGGCCAAGGCGGCGCTCCACCCCGAGCCCATCTTCTTTCGCGGCGAGCAGCAGATCGAGCTCAAGAGCGACCAGGGGCCCATCACGGCGACCATCATCGTCGAGGTGGCCATGCAGTGGACCGACTCGCTCTACGAGTCGCCGTGGCCCTACTGCAACAACGTGCACCAGAACGACGGCGGCACGCACCTGTCGGCCTTCAAGAGCGCCCTCACCAAGGCGGTCAACGCCTACGCCGCGGAGAAGAACCTTCTCAAAGAGCTCAGGGGCCAGCCCATGGGCGGCGACGACATCCGCGAGGGGCTCACCTACGTCATCTCGCTCCGGCACCCGGCGGCGCAGTACCCCAACCAGACGAAGTCGAAGCTCACCTCCAACGACGTGATGCCCGTCATCGGCTCGGTGGTCACCGACAAGTTCTCGGCCTACCTCGACCAGAACCCGCAGGTGTCCAAGCGCATCATCGACAAGTGCGTGCTGGCCGCGCAGGCCCGCGAGGCGGCGCGCAAGGCCCGCGAGCTCATCCAGCGCAAGGGCGTGCTCGATGCGGCTTCACTGCCGGGCAAGCTCGCCGACTGCCAGGAGCGCAACCCCGAGCTGTGCGAGCTCTTCATCGTCGAGGGCGACTCGGCCGGTGGCAGCGCCAAGCAGGGGCGCAACCGAAAGCACCAGGCCATTCTCCCGCTGCGCGGCAAGATCCTCAACGTCGAGCGCGTGCGCTTCGAGAAGATGCTCGGCAACGCCGAGATCGGCACGCTCATTACGGCGCTCGGGGTGAGCATCAAGGCCGACACGCGCGGCGACGACGACAGCAGCACGGCCTCGGGGCCCCGCCTCGACCTCGAGAAGCTGCGCTACCACAAGATCTGCATCATGACCGACGCCGACGTCGACGGGAGCCACATCCGCACGCTCCTGCTCACGTTCTTCTACCGGCAGATGCCTGAGCTCGTCGAGAAGGGCTACCTCTACATCGCGCAGCCGCCGCTCTACGGCGTGCGTCGCGGCAAGAAGACCGAGTACGTCAAAGACGACGACGCGCTCGCGAAGTACCTCATCCGCTCGGGCACCGAAGGGCTCGTGCTCCGCGGCGCGACGGGCGAGGTGCGCGACGAGGCCCTGCGCGAGCTGGCCTTCGAACTGCACCGCGGCGCGGCGCGCCTCGAGCACATGCGACTGCGCTGCGAGCCCCCCGTGGTGGCGGCCCTCGTGCGCACCAACGCCATCACGCGCGAGGCGCTCAAGAGCGACGAGGCCATCGCCGCGGGCATGAAGACCCTCAGCGACTACGTGGCCCAGTACCACCCCGAGGTGGCGCCGCTGCAGTACGTGGTCGAAGACGACCACGAGCACCAGTGCCGGCGCGTGCTCGTGCGCATTCGCAACGGCACGGCGGGGCGCACCACGGTGCTCTCGTACGCCTTCCTCGAGGGCCCCGAGGTGCACGAGCTCACGCGCATCGAAGAGACGGTGAGCAAGCTCGCGGGCCCCGCCCCGTGGACGCTCGTCGACGGCGAGAAGGAGACGGCCATCGCGCACGGCGGCACGCTCTACGCGTTCATCGACGCGCGGGGCCGCAAGGGCACGGCCATTCAGCGCTACAAGGGCCTCGGCGAGATGAGCGCCGAGCAGCTGTGGGAGACCACGATGGACCCCACCAAGCGCGTGATGCTCAAGGTAAAGGTCGAAGACGCGGCCCTCACCGACCAGGTGATGACCCTCCTCATGGGCGACGAGGTCGAGCCCCGCCGCGCGTTCATCGAGAAGAACGCCCTCAACGCGCGCAACCTCGACATTTGAGCCACGATTGACAGAAGCCCATCGGGTCGACTATGACAGCGCCCCCTCAGCGGGTGTTTGCGCCCGACGGGTACCGCTACACACCCTTTCGATAAGGCACGATCGCGATGCAGAAGCCCAAGTTCCGCACGGTTGACAAGTCGGCGTGGCTCTTCGTTACTACGAGGCTCCACCCCGCGCAGAAGAAGAAGCTCTCCAAGCGCACGGCCCTCCGCTGTGGCTACCTCGGCTCGGCCGCCGCCATGCTCAACGTCTCCGAGGCCTCGCTCCCGACGCCCTTCGAGGGCGAGTCGATGGGCCGCTACCTCGAGCGCCTCAAGTCCGCGCGCAACGCCGGCTGATCGCTCCTCTCAGGCGGGGCGTTCTCTTCGCCCCGCGATCCCCCTCCCAGTCTCCCACACACCCCTTCAGCGCTCTATCAACCGTCGATCGACGGCGCTGCGCGCGCGGTTTCAACCGACCTTGCGTTGTGCCTTCACGCGCGCAAAGACCCTAGAAAACAGGCCATAACGCGCCCCGACGCAACCGTTGCGGTAGCCGGGGGAGCCACCGCAGACGCTGCGTTTTATCGGAGCTTCGACCGAGCCTCTAGACGCTTGTCTCCGCGCATTTTTCGTAGCTGCGCACACGTGGCACCACGCGTGCACTCGCTGCATCGCGCGGAGGTCGCAGTCTCATGGGCATTCTTGATTCATCCACAGCACTCGAAGCCTACCGACACTCTCTCACGGGGATCTCTCCCCTCAAGGCCGACGACGAGCGCGAGCTCGCCGCCCGCTACCGCGACGGCGATCAGGTCGCAGGCCGCAAGCTCATCGAAGCGTCGCTGCCCTTCGTCATCACCGTCGCCACCGAGTATCGCCGCTGGGGGGTCGCCCTCGAAGACCTCATTCAGCAGGGCAACCTCGGGCTCCTCAAGGCCGCGATGCGCTTCAACCCCGAGCGCGACTGCCGGCTCATCACCTACGCGGTCTACTGGATCCGCGCCG
>CAISKJ010000102.1 GCA_903885885.1 uncultured delta proteobacterium | reverse complement strand
CCGCGCGCCGAGCGCTGCAACGGCAACGACGACGACTGCAACGGCATGATCGACGAGGGCACCGACCTGTGCCCGCGCAACTTCGTGTGCGACCGCGGGTCGTGTGTGGAGCGCTGCTCCGCCGAGCTCGGCTGCCTGCCGGGCCGCACCTGCACCGCCGACACGGGCCTCTGCGTCGAGACGTCGTGCATGGGCATCGACTGCCCCGCCGGCCAGCGCTGCTCGGGCGGCATGTGTGTCGGCATCTGCGACGGCGTCACGTGTCCCCACGCGCAGATCTGCCGCGCGGGTCGCTGCGTGAACCCCTGCGAGGGCGTCACCTGCAACCCGATGGAGGTCTGCGATCCGGGCCCCGGGCCGCGCGCGGGGCTCTGCGTCCCGGGCTGCCAGTGCACCCCGTGTGCGGAGGGTCAGTCGTGCCAGCCCGACGGCTACTGCACCGCGGATGATTGCGCGGGCATCACCTGCCCGTCGGGCATGTACTGCCGCGGCGGCCAGTGCCGCGACTCCTGCGAGACGGGCCCCGACACGCGCCTCTGCCCCAGCGGCGAGACCTGCCAGGCGGGCGAGTGCGTGGTGTCCTCGACGACGCCGCGCGACGGCGGGACGGGCGACGCGGCGGTCGACGGGAGCACCAACACCGACGCCGGGCGCGTCGACGCGGGTCGCACCGACGGCGGCGTGACGCGCGACATCGGCGCCACGAGCGACGTCGACGACACGCCCATCGTGCTGCCCCCGAGCTCGCGCGGCTGCCAGTGCAGCACCGTCGACCAGAAGGTCGACCCGCGCTGGGCCGCCCTCGGCCTCGCGTTCGGCGCCGTCGTCGTGGCGCGCCGCCGTCGCCGCTGATCCTCCGCGCGCGCCGCGGTACGTAGCGTTTCCCGCCCATTTGATCTTCACCACGTCGACACGGAGTTCTCGATCGCCATGAAGCGTCATCGCTCTTCTCTCTGGGGCACGTCCCTCGCGTGCTTCGCGCTGCTCTGCACGACGTCGTGCAGCGACCCCGGCGGCAACACGGGCGGCGGCACGGACCCCGACGCGAGCACGGGCCCCGGGCCCGGTCCTGGCCCCGGCCCTGGTCCCTCGAACCCGAACCCGAACCCCAATCCCAACCCCCTCCCGGGCACGCTCGGGATGTGGGCGCGCTCGAACCCGGGCACCACCGAAGACCTCCTCGGCGTGTGGGGAACGGCGGCCAACAACGTGCTGGCCATCAGCTCGCTCGAGGTTCGTAAGTTCAACGGCACCGCCTGGGTCGTCGGCCCGATGGTTCCCGAGATCGCCGAGGGCATGGGCCACCGCGGCGGCCCCCCGGCCGTGCGCGCGCTCGGCGGCTTCGACGCGACCACCACGTTCCTCGCGGCCGTGACCATTCCCGCCGAGGGTTCGTCGGACGGCGGCCGCGGGGTGATGATCAAGGTGATGGGCATGGCGGGCACCGTTCAAGAGCCCATGCCGAACCTTTACGCGGCCAGCATCTGGGGCCGCGCGGCCAACGACATCTGGGCCGTGGGGGGCGACTACGCCATCCACTGGAACGGCACCGCGTGGGAGAACCGCTCGACGGGCCTCATGCCCAACAGCGACCTGCAGGGCGTCTGGGGCTCCTCGGCCACCGACGTGTGGGCCGTGGGCGCGGGCGTGTTTCACTTCGTCGGCGGCACCTGGACGCGCGTCGACGTCCCGGGCGCGGGCGCGGCCAACTTTCTCGGCATCTGGGGCGCTGCCGCCAACGACATCTGGGTGGTCGGCAACAGCGCCGCCCAGCACTGGAACGGCACCACCTGGTCGCGCGCCTTCGTGGCCGCCAACGAGATCATTCGCAGCGTGTGGGGCGCCGGCGCGAACGACGTGTGGGCCGTCGGCGACGGCGGCCGCATCGTGCACTGGAACGGCGAGGTGTGGTTCCAGGTGGCGAGCGGCAGCACCGAGACGCTCAACGGCGTGTGGGGCAGCAGCGCGCGTGATGTGTGGGCCGTCGGCGCTCACGGCACGGCGCTGCACTACACGGGCGGTACGGGCAACGGCGGCGGTCCGCGCAACACGGCCATCGGGCCGAGCACCGTCGCGGGCGAGGGGCGCGGCGTTCGCATCGCGGGCGCGCCCGTCTCGGTTTGCGCGCGCAAGCAAGACGGCACGGTGGCCTGCTGGGGTGACAACCGCGCGGCGATGCTCGGCGACGGCACGATCTCGACCCGCTACGAGCCTGTGGCCGTGCAGAGCCTCGGCGACGTGGTCGACGTCGCGGTCGGCCAGTATCACGCCTGCGCGGTGAAGACCGATGGCACCGTGTGGTGCTGGGGCACCAACCGCAGCGGGCAGCTCGGCAACGGCGAGTCGCAGGGCGACCACCGCGAGCCCGTGCAGGTCATGGGCATCACCGACGCCGTGCAGGTGGGCGTGGGCAGCGCTCACTCGTGCGCCCTCCGTCGCACGGGCAACGTGCAGTGCTGGGGCCAGAACGACCGCGGCCAGGTCGGCGATGGCCAGATGACCAACCGCGCCTTTCCCGCGAGCGTGAACGCGCACACCGACATCGTGGCGATCGCGCTCGGCGCGAGCCACTCGTGCGCGCTGCGCAACAACGGCGGCGTCGAGTGCTGGGGCCTCAACGCCAACGGCCAGCTCGGCAACGGCAGCACCATGAGCTCGTCGCTCGGCCAGACCGTGGCCGGTCTCGTCGACGCCGTGGGCCTCGCGTCGGGCCCCAATCACACCTGCGCGGTGCGCGCGAACGGCCGCGTGGTGTGCTGGGGCCTCAACGGCAATGGCCAGCTCGGCAACGGCAACATGACCACGCCGGTCTCGTCGCCCACGGAGGTGTTCAACCTCGTCGATGCGGTGAGCGTCGGCATGGGCGCCAACCACACCTGCGCGGTGCGCAAGACCGGCGGCGTGCGCTGCTGGGGCCTCAACGGCAACGGCCAGCTCGGCGACGGCGCTACGGCGACGCGCCTGCAGGCCACCGACGCGCGCGGCATCACCGACGCTGTGCGCATCACGGGCGGCAACGACTACTCCTGCGCCGTGCGCGGCAACGGGCAGGTCGTGTGCTGGGGCGGCAACACCAACGGCCAGCTCGGCCGCGGGATGACCACCGGCACCACCCAGCCCCTCGCGCCCGTCACGGGCTTCTGACCCTTCGTCTCTTCGTCAAGCGCAATCTCCGCAACTGGCCACGCGCGAAGATCCGTGTAGGATGCGCGCGCTTCATGCTCGAGCGCCCTCTCTCCGCTGAAACTCTGCGCACTGTCGCCGCCGAAATCGCCTTCGCGCAGCGGTCGCGCGCTGTGGCGAGCGGCGCCTTCGACGGCCTCGCGCGCGTCGTCGCCGACGCCCTCCTCGACCAGGCCGAGCACCGCGCGGCGACGGTCTCGGCTGCCCACGTCGACGCGCGCATGCACGCGGCGGGCGTCGACGCTGCGGCCGTTGCGCTGCCCTCGGGCGACGCGCTCGCGGTGCTCCGCAGCGGCCCGCGCAGCGAGGCCGAGCGGGCGCTGGTGGCTGTGCTCCTCGCGCGCCACCTCGCGGTTGTGCTCGACCGGCGCGACGGCGTGAGCGCACTGCGCGCGATGCTCCCGTCGCTCGACTGGCTCGAGTTCACCGGGCAGTACCCGCCCTACTCCGCTGCGCGCAGCGCGTTCGAGCCCGAAGACCGCACGCGCTTCGAAGAGATTCTGCGCGCCGCGCCCGTCGACGCGCCCACTGAACTCGCCGCCGCCGCCGTGCGCGCCCTCCGAGGCCACGTCGAGCCGCGCATCTCCGAGGCCCCCGCCGGCCGCGCGCGCATGGTCTCCGTCGCGGGTGAGTTCGAGGGCTTCGAGCGTCCTTTGTGGCTCCGCGTGCTCACGGTCATGCTCTCGGCCGTCACCGGCGCAGCGCGCGCCGTGTTGCGCGTGGTGTTCTCGCTGCGCAGCCCCGCCACCGTGTCGCTCGACGGTGACCATTTGCGGGTCGTCGGGCACACCGAGCTCCTCGGCCGCACGCTGCGCTCCTACGACGTGCGCCTCGCCGTCGCGAGCCTCACCGAGGTGCGTCGCGAGGCGCGCTTCCCGATGCTCCCCGTGGCGGCTTCGGTGTGCGCGCTCTTCATCGGCTCGACGCTGGGCGCCAAGTTCATGATCGAGGGCGCCGGCGGGCGCTACTGGGTGCTCGTCGCGATCGGCCTCGGGCTCATCGCGGCGGGCGTGCTCTTCGACTTCCTGGTGCGCGCGGTCTTCCCCGGCGTACACGGTCGCACGCGCCTCACCCTGCGCTCGCGCGACCGCCAGGGCATGGTGCTTACCGGCCTCGATGTGCGCGAGCTCGACACGCTCCTCGATGCCGTCGAGGCGCTCTCCCGCGCCACCGCGTCGCCCCTCTCCTCGCGCCTCTCGGGGGCCGACGCGGTGTCCGCGGCGACCGTGCGCGACCCCGACCCGCGCCGTTAGTAGGGCACGCCCACGAACAGCCGCGTGGCGGCGTCGACGAGGCTCGCGAGCGCGCCCTCATCGACGGTCGCGCGCACCCGCACCGTCGCGCCATCGGGCTCGACCGTCGCACCCTGTACAAGCTCGCGCAGCGGCGCCGCCATGAGCTCCGCCAGGGCGCCCGCGCGCGCGCGGCCGAGGGCGTCGCCGACCCGTCGGGCGTGGGCGCTGTCGTCGCAAAGGAGCCGCGCGTCGAGCGAGAAGGCGTCGCTGGCCGCAGCCGAGAGCGCGCCGCCCGTCACCGAACCCAGCGCGTCGTCGGCGGGCGCGCGGTCGCCCGAAGGCAGTGCGAGCGCCCACAGCGCGGAGCCCTCGCGCACGTGCCTCCGGAGCCCGTCGAGGGCGAGGGGGGCCGCCCCGCCGTGCATCGCGTCGAAGCCGCGCGCGAGCATCGCGTCGACCATCGCGCGCGAGCCGACGAGCATCACGCCCGACGGCGTCCACACCAGGGTGCCGCCGCCCGCGCCCGCGTCGCCGCGCAGCGAGCGCAGCGAGCGCAGCACGAGGAGCCGCACGCCCTCGCGCACGACGGGCTCGGCGCCGGGCGCGCAGGCCTCGAGGTCCGCTGGGGTCACGTCGCCCGAGGCCACGAAGGCAAAGTCGTCGACGGGGAGCCGCGGCACCGCGAGGGCGACCGCGTGTACGCGCTGTGCGATCGCGCCCTGGCATCGCGCCGACGCGCTCGACGGGTCGGTCGCGAACCACCGACGGGTCGCGGGCGCGCGTCGCAGCGCGTCGAGGTCGGCCACCGCGAGGAGGCGCGTCGACGCGGGCACGTAGGCGAGCGGGTCGCGGGGGAGCGACCCCCGCGGCGCGGGCACGGCGGGCGG
>CAISKJ010000101.1 GCA_903885885.1 uncultured delta proteobacterium | reverse complement strand
CGCGCGCGCTACGAGGCGCTCGCCCGGGAGAACGCCGAGCTCTACGACCATGCGCGGCGCGCCGTCGAGGTGCGCGAGCAGGTGCTGGCCGTCGTGTCGCACGACCTCAAGAGCCCCCTCTCGACGGTGCTCCTCGCCACGGGGATGCTCTCGAAGCGCGACGCGTGCGAGGGGTGCGAGTCGAACCCGAGCTCGTCGCTCGGGCGCATTCAGCGCTCCGCCGAGCGCATGCTGCGGCTCATCGAAGACCTGCTCGATTTCGCCAGCATCGAGGCCGGTCGCTTCGCCATCAAGACCGAGCCGCGAGACCCCGGCGCGATGATCCGCGAGACCCTGGCGAGCTTCGAAGAGGACGCCCAGCGCCGGGGCCTGCACCTCGTCGCCGACGTGGCGCCGAACGTGCCGCAGGTGTCGTGCGACCGCGACCGCGTGCTGCAGGTGCTCTCGAACCTCGTGGGCAACGCGACGAAGGTGACGCCCGCGGGCGGGTGCATCACGCTGGGCGTCGAGGCGCGCGGGCGCGAGGTGGTGTTCAGCGTCGCCGACACGGGCCCGGGCATCGACGCGGCGCAGCAGGCGCTGCTCTTCGATCGGTACTGGCGCGGCGACGAGGTGAGCTACAAGGGCACGGGCCTGGGGCTCGCCATCGCGCAGGGCCTCGTGAAGGCCCACGGGGGGCGCATCTGGGTCGAGAGCGAGCCCGGCCACGGCGCCACGTTCTTCTTCTCGTTGCTCGCGGCGTAGCGTCGCGACGCGTCGGGCGGCGCATCGGCTCCCGCGCGCTTTGTCGTTTTCTTGAGGTGACAGAACAAGTCCCCTACAAGCCGACGATCGCATGAAAGTTCGTCATTTTCGGTCGCCTGTGCTTCTCGGCATCACGCTCGCGCCCACGGGTGCGGGCGTCGAGCCCGGCGAGCGCCGCGGCGTCTCGGGGAGCTCGGCCAGCGTGTGCCCCGAGGGCGTGCGCATCAGCGCCGCGGGCAACGTGGTGGGCCTCGTGTCGGGGCACATTCGCCAGTGCTTTCCGGGCGAGGCGCGCTGCTTCTGCGACCGCGACGACGACTGCTACGCCGAGACGGGCTACGTGCCCTGCGCGCCGCCCGCCGCCGACGCGGGCGCCGACGCCGCGGTCGATGGCGCGCCCGATGGGGCCGTCGACGCGGCCCCCGACGCGAGCGTCGACGTGACCGTGTGCCCCGACGCGGGGGCGCCCCTCGTGGCGCCCGCGACGGCGGCCGCGCTCGCGGCGAGCCGGCAGTCGTGCGCCTTCACGGCGGGCGCGCGCGTGGCCGACACGCTGGGCATCACGGCGGCGGCGCGGGCGCGCATTCCCATTGATCACGTGGTGATTCTCATGCAGGAGAATCACTCCTTCGATCAGTACATGGGCACGCTGCCCGGCGACGTAGACCGCATCCCCGCGGGGTACAGCAACCCCACGCTCTCGGGCGCCACGGCGCGGCCCGTCGAGCTCGCCGCGACGTGCACCGCCGACCCGCCGCACCAATGGGACGCGACCCACCAGGGGTGGAACCTCGGCGCCATGAACGGCTTCCCGCGCGTGGGCGAAGAGGCCGGCATCGCCGCGAGCACGATGCTCGGGTACTACACCGAGCGGCAGATTCCCTTCTACCGCTGGCTGCACGCGCGCTTCGCCATGAGCGACCGGTACTTCGCGAGCGTGCTCAGCGGCACGTGGGCCACGCGCGACTTCGCCTACCTTGCCTCGTCGTACGGCGTGCGCAACACGGGCGATCGCGTCGTCGCGACGGAGCCCAGCATCTTCGACCGCCTCGACGCGGCGGGCGTGTCGTGGGGCGTGTACACCGACGGCGGCGTGCGGCAAGACTGCATCGGGTGGACGAACGCGCACCGCGGCGTGCGCGGCGTGGCGCAGTACTACGCCGAGCTCGCGGCGGGCACGCTCCCGTCGTTGGTGTTCCTCGACTCGATCGACGACGCCACCGACGAGCACCCGCCCGCGGATGTGAACCGCGGCGAAGACTTCGTGCGCAGCGCCGTCGTGGGCCTCATGGCCTCGCCCCTGTGGATGCGCACGGCGATGTTCGTCACCGACGACGAGGCCGGCGGGTTCTTCGACCACGTGGCGCCGCCGAGCGCGTGCCTCCCGCACCCGTCGGCCACGGCGGGCTACGACACGACCTCGCTCGACCGCCTGGGCATCCGCGTGCCCTTCGTGGTGGTGTCTCCGTGGGCGCGTTCGCGCTACGTGTCGCACGTCGTCCACGATCACACCTCGATGCTGCGCTTCGTCGAGGCGCTCTACGACCTGCCGGCCCTCACGGCGCGCGACGCCAACGCGTCGGCCCTCTTCGACCTCTTCGATTTCGCGTGCCCGCAGAGCCTCGCGGCGGGCGAGCCCGTGCCCGCGGCGGGCGTCAACAACTGCCGTTAGAGGGAGCGTCGCCGTGGCCGTAGCGCAGTGGATGTTCGTGCCCGAGACGCGCGACGCCTCGGTGGAGGCCATGCGGGCGTGGTGCGCCCACGGCGTGCGGGTGGAGGTCGCGTCGTGGTCCGTGGCCGAGCTCGCGCCCCGCTGGGCCACGCTCTTCGAGGTGACGCCCGCGAGCGCGACGGGCACCCCCGTCACCCCGAAGCCCGACGACGTGCACTTCGCCGCGCGCGTGCTCCTCGCGGCCGACGAGGCGCGCAGCGCGTGGGTGGTCGCGGTGTCGGCGGAGCTCGACCGCTCCGGCGCCCTCGCCGTGACGCGCGATGCGCTCGGCGACCACGTGCTCGTCGACGGGGTCCCGATGCTGTGCGAGGCGCTCGCGGGCTGCGACCTCGGGGCCTTCGCGGCGCGCCCCGAGCTGCGCGGGCTGAGCCTCCGACGGTGCCCCTCCCTCGACGACGTGAGCGCCCTCGACGGGCACCCGGCGCTCACGTCGCTCCACCTCGACGGCACGCGCGTGAGCGACCTCGGGGCCACGGCGCCGCTGGGGTCGCTCGAGGTGCCCGCGCGCCCCGACGTCGCGAAGCGGCTGCGGCGATGGACCGAGCGCTCGCTGCGCGGCCACACCCTCCTGCGGGGTCGCGTCGACGCGGCGCTCACCCTGGTGCGCGCGGTGACGCACCTTCAGTGGGGCGTGAAGCGCGCGGTGGTGCGCGAGCAGCGCCACGTGAAGACCGAAGACCGACCGCTCTACGGCAACCCGTGGCCCGGCGAGATTCCCACGGTAGACCCGTGGGCCGAGCCCCTCTTCGAGAAGGACCCCGACAGCGGCGCCGAGACGCACTTCGTGTTCGACACCGAGCGCCGCGTGCGACCGTGTCGGCGCTGCGAGGGCAAGAAGAAGATCGACTGCGCGGTGTGCATCGGCAAGGGGCGCGTGCCCTGCGACCGGTGTCAGAACCGCAGGGTCGAGTGCGCGGCGTGCAACGGCACCGGGCGCCCCAAGGGG
>CAISKJ010000100.1 GCA_903885885.1 uncultured delta proteobacterium | reverse complement strand
GTCGGGTCGACGCCGGGGAGCGAGAGGCGCTCGGGCGGCTCGATGGTGGCGCGGCGCGCGCCGAAGACGCCTTCGACGATGTCGCGCGCGGCGCCGAAGAGGCGCGCGAGGCCGTCGTCGTCGGGGTCGCGCGGGCACAGGGCCTCCACGATGAGCGCGCGGCCCGGGCGGTCGCGGCCGGGCTGGACGCGCTCGCGGGGCATCACGCGCCAGCGCACCGTGGGCGACACCGACGCGTCGGGCGCGAGCACGCGCCAGTGCGCGCGGAGCAGGGCCTCGACGGTGGCGACGCCGTCGGGGTCGCTCGCGAGGGCCACGGCGGTGGCCACGTCGGGGGGCCACGCGAGGTCGACGTCGCGGGCTGCGTCGAAGCGCCGCGCGCGGTCGCCGGCCCAGTCGCGCGGGATGAAGCCCGCGTTCGCGAGCGCGCTCCACAAGCGCGCGGAGGGCGTGTGCGGCGCCACGCTCGCGAGGAAGTTCGCCGACCACGCCGACACCTCGGCGAAGCGCGCGGCGTTGGGGCGCAGGAGCCGCGAGGCAAGGCGTCGGAGCGCGCGCACGTCGTCGGTCGGTGGGCTCATCAAGTACCGTGAACGAGAGGTGTGCCGTGAATGAGACCGCGCGCGCAAGCCCCTCAGCGGGCGTTCGCGAGGCGGCCGCCGCCGCCGTCGACGACGCGCTTCTTCAGGTACCAGGGGCGGGTGTTGCGCACCGAAAGCGGGTACGCGATGAGGAGGATGAGGCTCATGAGCCCGAGCACCACGGCGCGCCCGGTGGTGAGCTGCGGGCCGTCGCCGATCTGGTGCCACGAGGGCAAGAGCCACGACACGGTGAAGGGCACGCGCGCGCACTGGCCGCCCGTGACGCACTGGTAGTAGGCCGAGCCGCACTCGTCTTCGACGGTGCGCTGCGCGCCGCGGTGGTCGTACACGCCGCGCACCGAGTGGCGGTACACCCAGTACCCGGAGCTGTTCTTGGGCTTGTGCCACTCGCGCCAGTCGCGCACGGCGGTGGGCGTCGCCCACACCGCGTCGCCGGTGAGCCAGAGGAGCTCGTACATGGGCATCACGACGGTGACCGCGAAGGCGAACACGCAGGCCACGGCGATGGCCCAGTTGCGGTGAAAGCGCATGCGCGCGCGCGACGTCTCACCGGGGCGCTCGTTGGAGATCACCATGCGCCCGAGCGACGGGGCCCGCAGCGTGGGCGCGCCGTAGCCGCCGCGGTACGCGCCGCCGGCTGCCGACTGCGCGAGCGCCGCGCCCTGGAGGGCGCCCGAGACGTGCACCCGCTGGCCCTGCTCGATGGCCGCGACGCGCGTGCGGGCGTCGAGCGAGTGGCGCACGGTGTCGGTCTCGTCGTGGAGGATCACGCGCTCGTCGGGCTCGACCTGGACGCGCACGCCGTCGTCGCGCACGACCACGAAGGGCCGGCGGTTGAGCGTGCGGTGCGTCTCGCGCCACTGGTGATTCCAGGTGCCCTTGTGGCACCACTCGGTGCCCTTCTGGTGCAGGTCGAGGCGCACCACGGGGCCG
>CAISKJ010000099.1 GCA_903885885.1 uncultured delta proteobacterium | reverse complement strand
CGCCGTGGCCACCGACTGGGCCGGCCTCTCGGCGAGCGACAACCTCACCGCGGGCCTCGCCCTCTCGGATTTCAACTACCTCCCCACCCTCTCCGACCGGCTGCAGCAGGCCCTCGTGAACGCCATGGTGCTCTACCGCACGGCGCGCGGGCAGTTTCGCACCCACGCGGCCTTCGCCGTCAACGGCATGCCCGCCCTCGACACCGCGCGGGCGTACTACTACGGCATCTCCCTCGGCGGCATCATGGGCACGAGCTTCATGGGCTACTCGCCCGACTGCGAGCGCGGGGTGCTCAACGTAGCGGGCGGCAACTGGGCGCTCCTGCTCCAGCGCTCGTCGAACTTCGCGGCCTTCGAGTTCGCCTTCGGCGACTACGAGAACCGCATCGACCGCCAGGTGCTCTTCGTGCTCGCGCAGTCGCTCTTCGACACCAGCGACCCGATGAACGTCGCGCCCCACCTGCTGCGCGACCGCCTCCCCGGCGTGCCCGAGAAGCGCGTGCTCTACCAGTATGCCGTGGGTGACGCGCAGGTGAACAACCTCGCCAGCGAGTCGGTGCTGCGCACCCTCGACATGCCCCTGCTCACCCCGTCGGCGCGAACGCCCTTCGGCCTGCGCCCCGTCACGGGCCCGCAAGACTCCGCCGTGAGCATCTGGGACGAGCGCCCGATGCCCGCGCCGCCCGGCACCAACGTGCCCGCGCGGAGCAACAGCACGCACGGCAGCGTGCGCGACCTCGCGGCGCTCAAAGAGCAGATCCGCCGCTTTCTCACCCCCACCGGGCGCGTCGAGCACACCTGCGACGGCCCCTGCGACCCGCAGTAGCCAGAAGGTTCTCCGATGGCGAGCATTCTTCTGTGTGACGACGAGCCCGACGTCGCGCGCGCCATCGGCCGGATGCTCCGCACGCGGCACCAGGTCGTGACCGCCGACGGCCCCGACGGGCTCGATCACCTGCGGCGCGAGCGCTTCGACGTCATTCTCACCGACCTGCTCATGCCCGGCGTCGACGGCTTCGCGATCCTCGAGGCCGCGCGGCGCCACGCGCCCACCACCCCCGTCATCGTGATGAGCGGGCGCGCGCAGACCAGCGAGGCCGTGCGCGCCATGCGCGCGGGCGCGAGGGATTTTCTCACCAAGCCCTTCGACCTCGCGGCCTTCGAAGAGGTGCTCGCGTCGGTGTGGGCCTCGGCCATTCCGACGGAGGCGCCCACCACCGAGGCGCTCGCGTGGCGCGACCAGAACGCGCCGTGGCTCCTCGGCAACTCGCCCGCGATGAAGCGGCTCTTCACCGCGCTCTCGCGCGTGACCGACACCGACTGCACGGTGCTCATTACGGGCGAGTCGGGCACGGGCAAGGAGCTCGTCGCGCGCGCCCTCGTCGCGGGCTCGGACCGCGCGCGGCAGCCCTACGTGGCCGTCAACTGCGCGGCCTTCCCCTCGACGCTCATCGACTCCGAGCTCTTCGGCCACACGCGCGGAGCCTTCACCGGCGCCACCGCCGCGCGCTCGGGGCGCTTTCTGCAGGCCCACCAGGGGACGATCTTTCTCGACGAGATCGGCGAGATGGAGATCGGCGCGCAGGCCAAGCTCCTGCGGCTCATTCAAGAGGGCGAGCTCACGCCCGTCGGGGCCGACGTGTCGCAGAAGGTCGACGTGCGGCTCCTCGCGGCCACCAACCGCAACCTCGAGCAGGAGATCAAAGACGGCCGCTTCCGCAACGACCTCTTCTGGCGCCTCAACGTGTTCCCCGTCGAGGTGCCCGCGCTGCGTCAGCGCGTCGAAGACATCCCCGCCCTCACGGAGCACTTCATCCGCTGCTCGAACGAGCGCTTCCGCCGCTCGATCACGGGCGTCTCCGACGAGGTGAAGCACACGTTTCGACAGCACGCGTGGCCCGGCAACATCCGCGAGCTCGAGAACCTCATCGTGCACATGGTGATCATGAAGCGCACCGGGCAGATCACCCTCGCCGACCTGCCGCCCGCCCTCATGCCCTTTCGCGAGCCGACGCCCGTCGACGGCGCCTCGACGATCCCCGAGGTCATCGCCTCGCTGCCCCCGGAAGGCCTCTCGGCGCCGGCAGAGAGCGGCTCGCAGCCGCCCGAGGTCATCGCCTCGCTGCCCCCCGACGGCGCGGCCGCGCCGAGCGAGCGGGGCAGCAGCCTCGCGGTGCTCCCCGACCTGCCCGACGAGGGCTGCGACCTGCGCGCCTACCTCGACCAGATCAACCTGAAGTTCAGCGCCCAGGCCCTCGAGCGCTCGGGCGGCAACAAGCACCGCGCCGCCGCGCTCCTCGGCCTCAACCGCACCACCTTCGTCGAGAAGCTCCGACGCCAGGGCCGGCCGACCGAGCGCTGAGCCCGATCGGCCTCCTGGGGCGCGCGTCGATCAGCCCAGGCGCGCGGCCGCTCCGCGCAGTCGCAAGAGCTTCTCTTCGAGGGCCGCGATGTCCTTCTTGCCCTGCTCGACCACCTCGGCGGGCGCGCGCGCGGCGAAGTCGGCGCTGGCGAAGCGCTTCACGAGGCCCGCGAGGTCTTTCTCGGCGCGCGCCACCTCGCGCCCCATGCGCTCACGCTCCTTCGCAGGATCGATGAGCCCTTCGAGGTGCACTACCACCTCGAGGTCGCCCGTCGCGTGGGCGCCCGAGAGGTTGGGCGCCACGTAGCCCTCGCGCATCACCACGCGCAGCGTCTCGATCACCGCGTAGCGCACGAGCGGCGCCCGCACGCTCTCGAGCGTGGCGCGCGTCGAGTCGAGCGCGCACACCACGTCGACGGCCACGCCCTTGCGCGGCGGGAGCCCCGACTCCTGGCGCACGTTGCGGACGAGCGAGGCCACGTCGCTGAGGAGCCCGATCTCGCGCTCGGCGCCCTCGTCGATGAGCCCGTCGTCCACCGTGGGCCACGGCGCCACCGCGCAGAAGGCCACACCGGGCCAGCGCTCGTCGCGCTGCGGCAGAAGCTGCCAGATCTCTTCGGTGAGAAACGGGCACACCGGGTGGAGCAGTCGCATCGACGTGTCGAGCACGTGCACCAGCGTGGCGCGCGTGGCCTGGCGGGCGCGCTCGTCGGTGCCCTCGAGCACCGACTTGGCGAGCTCGACGAACACGTCGCAGAACTCGGTCCAGAAGAAGGCGTAGATGGCGTTGGCCATCGCGTCGAAGCGATACTCGTCGATGGCGCGGCTCACCTCGCCGACGGTGCGCTGCAGGCGCGAGAGAATGTACCGCTCGGCCACGCCGAGGTCGGCCTTCACCGCGTCGAGCGAGGGGATGGGGTCCGTGCCGCCCTTCACGATCACGAAGCGCGTGGCGTTCCAGATCTTGTTGAGAAACGCGCGGTAGCCCGCGGCGCGGGGGATCGAGAGCTTCACGTCGCGGCCCCACGACGAGAGCGCCGCGAGGGTGAAGCGCAGCCCGTCGGCGCCCGCCGCGGGGATCCCTTCGGGGAACTCCTTCTCGAGGCCCTTGAGCACCGCCGCGAGCTTCTTCTCGGGCACGGGGTAGGTCCTGGTCTTCTCGATGAGCGCGGGCAGCGCGATGCCCGCCATCACGTCGAGCGGGTCGACGGCGTTGCCCTCGCTCTTCGACATCTTCTTGCCGTTGGCGTCGCGCACGATGGCGTGCAGAAACACATCACGGAAGGGCGTCGCCCCCATGAGGTGCTTGCCGAACCACACCATGCGCGCCACCCAGAAGAACAGAATGTCGCTCCCGGTCTCGAGCACCGCACCGGGGTAGAAGAGCTCGAGGTCTTCGGTCTGCTCGGGCCAGCCCAGCGTCGAGAAGGGCCACAGGCCCGAGCTGAACCACGTGTCGAGCACGTCGTCTTCTTGCGCGTAGCGCGCGGGGTCTTGCGCCTCGAGGTTGTCGCGGCTCGCCTTCGCGAGGTGCGCCATCACGAGCTCGTCGTCGACGGTGCGCAGCGCCACCGCGAGCAGCTCCTTGCCCGTGAGGCCGCGGTCGCGCGCGGCGGTGGCCTCGGTCGCGCGGCCCTTGCGCGCGGCGTCTTCGGCGATCACGGCGTCGAGCTTCGAGAGGTCGTAGTAGACCGGGATGCGGTGGCCCCACCAGAGCTGCCGCGACACGCACCAGTCGCGGTTGTTGACCATGAAGTGGTCCCAGGTCTTCTTCCAGTGCTCGGGCAGAATGCGCGTCTCGGGGTTGTCGCCGTCGACGATCTTCAGGGCCTCGTCGGCGAAGCCCTGCGTCTTCATGAAGAACTGCCGGCTGAGCATCGGCTCGATGACCGCGCCGGAGCGCTGGCTCACCGACACGTTGTGCTTGATCTTGTCGGCGCCGCGCTCGAGCCCGAGGGCCTCGAGGGCCTTCTTCACGGCCTTGCGCGCCTCGTAGCGCTCCATGCCCGCGAAGGTGCCGCCCTCGCCGTTGATGCGCGCCTCGAGGGTGAAGATGTTGATCATCGGGAGCGCGTGGCGCCGCCCCATTTCGAAGTCGTTGGGGTCGTGCGCGGGCGTCACCTTCACGGCGCCCGTACCAAACTCCTTGTCGACGTACGTGTCGGCGATCACCACCACGCGGCGCTCGGGAAAGAACGGGTGAACGAGCTCTTTGCCCACGAGCTGCTGGTAGCGCACGTCGTCGGGGTGCACGGCCACGGCCACGTCGCCGAGCATGGTCTCGGGGCGCGTGGTGGCCACCACGATCTCGACGCCGTCGAGGCCCTTCACGGCGTAGGCGAAGCGCCACAGCTCGCCGTCCTTCTCCTCGTAGTCGACCTCCTCGTCGGAGAGCGACGTGAGAAGCTGCGGGTCCCAGTGAATGAGCCGCTCGCCGCGGTACACGAGCCCCTGCTCCCAGAAGCGCACGAAGGCCTCGACCACCGCGCGGTTGCAGGTCTCGTCCATGGTGAAGCGCTCGCGCGACCAGTCGGCCGACGCGCCCATGGCCTTGAGCTGCTCCACGATGCGATCGCCGTTCTTGCGCTTCCACTCCCACACGCGAGAGAGAAACGCCTCGCGCCCGAGGTCGTGGCGGCTCTTGCCCTCGTGGCGCTTGAGCTCGCGCTCGACCACGGCCTGCGTGGCGATGCCCGCGTGGTCTACGCCCGGCAGCCACAGGGCCGGCTCGCCGCGCATACGATGGGTGCGCGTGAGCACGTCTTGCAGCGTGACGAAGAGGGCGTGGCCCATGTGCAGCGAGCCCGTCACGTTGGGCGGCGGCATCATCACCACGTAGGGCTTCGCGCCCGCCCGCGCGGCCTGCAGGTCGGGCTTGAAGACCCCCGCGTCGAGCCAACGGGGATACCACCGCGACTCGGCGGTCGAAGGATCGTAACGGTCGGGAAAGTCGCTCGCGCTCGTGCTCGTCATGGCGCCGACGCACTATCACGCGCACCGGCGCCCGCGCCATCCGGTTCAACTGTTGACGCCGGGGGTGTGAAGGTCGTTTCATACCGGACATGCGCCCATCTCGCAGACCTTTCTCGTGGCTTACCGCGGCCGTCATCGTCGGCTGTTCGTCGGAGCCCGCGCGGCCCTTCGCAAACCCCGACGCGGCCACGCCCACCGACGGCGCGGTCACGGCCGACATCGTGTCGCCCGACGCGCCCCCCGTCGACGCGGGCCCCGGCTGCGGCGACATGGACCGCGACGGCATCTCCGACGCCATCGAGGGCCGCACCGAGGAGCGCGACACCGACATGGACGGTCGTCCTGATTACCTCGACACCGACTCCGACAACGACGGGTACTTCGACCAGAACGAGGCGCGCCGCTCGTACCCGGGCTTCGCCTCGATGGCCATCGATGCGCCCGCGTGCCGCAGCCCCGGCGACAACTGCGACTTCGACCAGGGCGACACCCTGCCCAACTACCGCGACGTCGACTCCGACAACGACGGGCTCACCGACCACGAGGAGCTGCTCGCGCGCACCAACCCCTGCGCCGCCGACACCGACATGGACGGCGTGACGGACCTCATCGAGGCCGCCGCCATGAGCGACGGCCGCGACCCCGTCTCGCGCCCCGCGGCCAACAGCCTCTACGTGGTGCTGCCCTATCACCCCGCGGACATGCCCGGCCCCCACGAGATGCGCGAGTTCACCTTCTCGACGCGCATCCGCCAGGCCGACGTGTTCTTCCTCGTCGACAACTCGGGCTCCATGGCGGGCACGATCACGAACATTCGCACGAACTTCAGCACGATGATCGTGCCGATGATCCAGACGGCGATCCCCGACGTGCGCTTCGGCGTCGGGTCGTTCGTGAGCCTCCCCAACGGCGTCGACGGCACGGCGGGCCACCCGGGCGATTACAACCTCTGGGTTCGCCAGCGCCTCACCACCGACGTCACCGCCGCGCAGATGGCCTTCACGCGCATGCGCACCATCGACCAGGACGCGCCGGGCTTCGCGGGCGGCGACGGCCCCGAGAACTCCACCGAAGCGGCCTTCGAGATCATCGCGGGCACGGGCAACCGCGGCTACGAGAACGACCCCGCGGCGCTGCGCACCACCCTCAACGCCATCGACCCGCTCGGCAACGGCTGGGTGCCGCGCATGGTGCCCGAGCGCGACTGCGGCGCCGACCCCGACAACCCCGGCGGCATCTACGGCTGGGGCTGCTTCCGCGAGGGCCGCATCCCGATCGTGGTGCTCACCTCCGACGCCGACTGGTACGACGGCTGCGCCGCGGGCTCGCCGCGCACGCCCGGCACGCCCAACCCGTCGCACAACTGCGACGAGCTCGTCGACGCGTTCAACCGCCGCGGCGCGTTCTTCATCGGCATCGACGTGGGGTCGAGCCAGACGGCCAACAACGCGCGCATCGTGGCGATGCGCACGATGACCCTCAACGGCATGGGTCAGCCCATCGTGTTTACGGGCGGCGGCGGCGGCATCGGCGCCGTGTCGACCAACATCGTGAACGCCATCGCCGAGATCGCCGGCCGCGCGCGGCAGAACATCACCACGCGCGTGCAGGCCGACGCGATGGCCGAAGGCGTCGCGATGGGCCACACCACGGCCGACTTCCTCAAGTCGGTGGTGACCCTGCGCGGCGAGCCCGAGGCGCCCGCAGGCTACGATCGCCGCGACGACAGCACGTTCTACAACGTAGACCCGGCGACGCGCGTGACCTTCAACGTCGACTTCTACAACGACTTTCAGCCGGGCGGCGCGACGGCCAAGCTCTACCGCGCGACGATTCAGGTGATCGGCCGCGGCGACACCGTGGTCGACGAGCGCCCCGTGTACGTCGTGGTGCCCTCGGCCAACAGCCAGCTCGTGCCGCAGTGACCGTTTGAGAGACGCCACGGGCGCGCGTCGGTCGCGCCCGCGGCTCTACCTCCGCCTCGACCCGCTACTTCAGCGCAGCGCTCGGAGGGCGAAAGCTCTCGATGAGAAAATCGCGGAAGGCCGTGACCTTCTTCGGGATGTGCCGCGCGCCCGGGTACACGATGTAGATCGACCCGCTGTTCCACGACCACTCGGGGAGCACGCGCACGAGCCTGCCGTCGGCGATGTCGCCCGCGGCGAAGAACCACGGCAGGGGCCCGATGCCCGCCCCCGCGCGCAGCATCGAGCGCACGAAGTGAAACTCGTTGCCCCCGAGGCGCCCGCCCACCTCGATGGCCTTCTCGACCCCGTCGTGCTGCAGGCGCCACTCGGAGCGCCCGTCGACGGGGCGAAACAGCACGCAGTCGTGCTGCGTGAGCTCCTCGGGCGTACGGGGCGCGGGCTTGCGCGCGAGGTACGACTGCGCGGCGAAGAGGTGCGTCTCGGTCTCGGTGAGCTTGCGCGCCACCAGCGACGAGTCTTTGAGCTTCTGCGAGGCGCGAATGGCCACGTCGAAGCCCTCTTCGACGAGGTTGGCGGTGCGCGCCGAGAGGTCGACATCGAGGCGGACGTAGGGGTACTTCGCCGAGAAGCGCGTGAACACGTCGGCCAGGAGGGCCTCGCCGATGTCGACCGGCGCCGTGATGCGCAGCGTGCCGCGCGGCTGCTCCTCGCGCTCGCCGGCGACCACCGCGGCGTCGCGCAGGCCCGCCACGTGGGGCGCCACGCGATCGAAGAACACGCGCCCCGCGTCGGTGAGCGCCACCTTGCGCGCCGTGCGCTGCAAGAGCGGCGTACGAAGCGCGTCTTCGAGGCGCGCGACCCCGCGGCTCAGCGTAGATTTGGGAACCGCCCGCTTGCGCGCAGCGGCGGTGAACGAACCGGCCTCGACGACCTGTACGAACACCGCGATCTCATCGAGCATCATCGTTGCGTCCATGCAACCACCGGCCGCAAGTGTCGGCGCACGATGGGTGATTTGCAACGTTGACGTGCAGGATGCGCGCGTCGGGGTTTACGAGTATTTACAGCAAGAGGCGCTCAGCGGTCTTCGAAGGTGGGGTTGCGTTTTTCGAACACAGCCTGCACGGCCTCCATTTGCTCGGGCGTGCCCATCACCCGCTGCTGGAGCTCGGTCTCGAGGCGCAGGGCGGCGGCGACGTCGAGGCGCGGCGCCTCGGCGAGCAGGCGCTTGATCGCGCGCACCGCGCTCGGTGAGCGCCCCGCGATGGCGCGCGCGGTCTCGAAGGCCTCGGCGAGCGGGTCGTCGCACGCGCGCGTGGCGAGGCCGACGCGTGCGCCCTCGAGGCCCGAGATGACCCGTCCCGTGAGGGCGAGCTCGCGGGCCACGTCGTCGCGCACGAGGCGCGGGAGCAGGGTCGAGAGGCCCATGTCGGGCACGAGGCCGTAGCGCACCTCCATGATCGACAGCTGGGCCTCGGGGTGCACGTAGCGAAGGTCGGCGCCGAGGGCGATCTGGAGCCCGCCGCCGAGCGCGGCGCCGTGCACGGCCGCCACGACGGGCACCGGCAGGTCGACCCATACGCGCGCCACGCGCTGCGCGAGGTTGGCGCCGCCCGCGTCGCGCTCGCCGAGGAGTCGCATCGCGGCCTCGCCGCCGGACGCGAGAAAGCTCTGCCAGTCGAGCCCGCTGCAGAAGGCCTTGCCCTCGCCCGAGAGGACCACGGCGCGTACGCCGAGCGCACCGCGCAGCCCCTCGCCCGCGGCCGCGAGGGCCTCGAACATCGCGATGTCGAGGCCGTTGCGCTTCTCCGGTCGGTTGAGGCGCACGTGCGCGACGTGCTGGTCGATCGTGACGAGAACGCGGTCGCTCATGGCGCGCGAAGGTACCGCACGCAAACGTCGCGCGGCACCTTCGATCTTCGTGTGGGAGCGGAGAGGAACTTCAGCGGCAGACGGCGCCGACGCAGCTCTGGCCCGTGGGGCACGCGTTGCCGCAGCGGGCGCAGTTGTTACGGTCGCCGAAGGGGTCGACGCAGGTGGCGCCGCAGAGAATGCCCGTCGGCACCCCCGCGATGGAGCAGCGGCACACGCCGCGGAAGCAGGTCGACCCCGACGGGCACGCGTTGCCGCAGACGCCGCAGTTGGTCGCGCTGCTCAGCACGTCGACGCACGCGCCGCTGCAGCGCACGCCGCCGACCGTGTCGGTGCCGATGGCGCAGCGACACACGCCGTCGGCGCAGGTGCCGCCGGTGCACGCGACGCCGCAGCCGCCGCAGTTGGCGTTGTCGGTGAGCAGGGACACGCAGGTGCCCGAGCAGCGCGTCTGCACGCCGGGGCACGGCGCTACGCAGAGGCTGTTGTTGCAGGTCTGCCCGGCGGGGCACACGGCGCCGCACGCTCCGCAGTTGGTGGGCGACACGCGCGTGTCGATCTCGCAGCCGTCGGCGGGCGTGCGATTGCAGTCTGAGAAGCCCGTCGCGCAGGTGATCGAGCACGCGCCCGAGGTGCAGCGCGGCGTCGACTGGGGCCCGGCCACACAGGCGTTGCGGCACGCGCCGCAGTTGAGCGTCTCGGCGTTGAGGTCGGCCTCGCAGCCGTTGGTCACGTTGCCGTCGCAGTCGCCGCGCGCGCCCGCGCACATCGACGTGCAGATGCCGCGGATGCACGTGCCCGCGCCGCACGAGCGGCCGCACGCGCCGCAGCTCGTGTTGGTCGTGTCGGTGTTGACCTCGCAGCCGTTGGCGGCCCTGCCGTCGCAGTCGGCGAAGCCCGGCGCGCACGCCTCGATGGTGCAAGCGCCCGCCGCGCACCCGTGCGTGGCCACGTTGGTGAGTCGGCACGCGTTGCCGCAGGCCCCGCAGTGGAGCGGGCTCGTCGCGGTGGGCGTCTCGCAGCCCGTGCTCGTGTCGCCGTCGCAGTCGCCGAAGCCCGCGTTGCAGCTCGCCACGGTGCACGCGCTCGCCGCGCACGCCGACGTCGCGTTGCGCAGCGCGCAGGCGCGCCCGCAGGTGCCGCAGTTCGCCGAGTCGACGCGGGTGTCGGTCTCGCAGCCGTCGCTCGCCGTGCCGTTGCAGTCGGCCGTGCCCTCGGCGCACGCGATGCCGCAGCGGCCCATGGTGCAGGTGCCCACGCCGCCGTCGCCCGCGGGGCACACGTTGCCGCACGCGCCGCAGTTGTTCGGGTCGGTCTGCGTGTTCACCTCGCAGCCGTTGGCCGCGTTCATGTCGCAGTTCTCGTAGGGCATGGTGCACATGCCGATGCCGCAGGTGCCCATGGTGCACGCGGGGCGACCGTTGGCCGTACGGCACGAGGTGCCACACGCGCCGCACGCGGCGACGTTGCTCTGCGTGTCGATGCAGGCGCCGTCGCAGCACGACGAGCCCGCGGGACACGCCGAGGTGGCGCTGCACCCGGTCACGCACATCGAGCCGCGGCAGAGGTTGCCGGGCGGACAGTGCTCGTTGGTGACGCACTGCACGCAGGTGTGCGTGACGGTGTCGCAGCGCCCCGCCGTGGCGCCGCCGTCGGCCACGCCGCCGTCGGCCGCGCCCGCGCAGCCCTCGTCGCTCGCGCAGCCCGCCTCGCACGCCCCCGTGGCGGTGTTGCAGTACTGGCTCGCGTTGCACGCCATCGGCATGGCCGTACAGCTCACGCAGTTGCCCGACGCCGTGTCGCACAGCGGCCGCCCGGGCGAGCCCGCGCACGCCGCGTTCGACTGACAGCCGACGCGCACGTCCATCGGTACGTCGACCACGTCGATGCCAACATCGGTCGCCCCCGAGTCGGTCGGGGTGGGAGTCGTCGAACAGCCCGCCGCGACGGCGAGCATCGCCAGCGCGCTCGCGCACCGTCTCAGCCTTGAACTCATCACTTCATCAAGCACGTGGTACCTCCTGCTCTCAGGGGTCGATGGATACGCCGTCGCTTCGACCGCGACGGAATCTTCGGCGAACATACACCCGCCCGCGCTGCGGGGTCATCGCCTCAGCGCGGGCTCGTTGCAGTTCTGCGTAGTCTCTTGGGAGAACGCCGCGCGGGTCGCGCGCGGCGTCGCGGCGGGCGTGCTCAGTGATGGCGGCGGCGACGGCCGCGGGCCGGGGGATCGGGCGGCGGCGGCGGGGTCATCATCTGCACGTCGCGGGGCTGCGGCGGGTCGATGATCACGAACTCGACGCGGCGATTGCGCGCGCGCCCGGGGCCCGTGGCGTTGGTGGCGATGGGGCGCGACGGGCCGTACCCGTGGGACTCGAGGCGCGACGCGTCGATGCCGTGCGCGGTGAGCCATCGCACGACAGCCGCGGCGCGGCGCTGCGACAGGTCGAGGTTGTGCTCCTCGCTCGCGCGGTTGTCGGTGTGACCGTCGACGGAGACGCGGCGGATGTGGCTCGCCGCGGCGAGCACGTCGGCCACGGCCTGCAGAATGTGAAAGCTGCGGGGCTTGATCGTGTCGCGGTCGGTGTCGAAGAACACCTGCTCGAGGATCAGAATCTGCCCGCCGATCATCTGCACGTCGGTGCTCGGGCAGCCATTGCGCGCGGGGTCGTTGGAGGGCACGCCGGGCACGCCGGGGCACGCGTCGGGCGGCTCGGGCACCTGGTCGTGGTCGGCGTCGGGCAGCGCGCAGCCGAGGCGCGCGGGGTCCGGGAACGGCATGCGCGGCACGTCGGGGCACTGGTCTTCGTGGTCCATCACGCCGTCGGCGTCACGGTCGCCCGCGGGGCACCCGCGGCGCGCCGGGTCGGGCGACGCGCCCTGCGGTACGTCCGGGCACACGTCGTCGGGGTCGTTGACGCCGTCGCCGTCGCGGTCGCGCAGCGGACACCCGCGGTGCGCCGGGTCGGGCGTCGCGCCCATGGGCTCGCTCACGCACTGGTCTTCGTGGTCGTACACGCCGTCGCCGTCGGTGTCCGTCGCGGGACAGCCGCGGCGCGCCGCGTCGGGGTTGGGCCCCTGCGGCGTCGTGGGGCACGCGTCGTCGGGATCGAAGACGCCGTCGCCGTCGGTGTCGAGGGGACCCGCCGCCGCGCGCGATACCGGCGCATACGAGAGGTTGAAGAGCGCGCGCACGTCGGGGATGCCCGGCCCCGTGCCGAGGCCCGGCCCCGCGGCCACGCCGACGCGAAACGCATCGGCGATGAGGTAGCTCGCGCCGAGGTACACCTCGCCGCCCCACTGGTTCTTCGCGAAGAGCGCGCTGCCGCCGCCCTGCGCGGCCGTGAGGTCGCGAATGGGGCTGACCACGTAGGCCTCGGGGCCGATCATGGCGCGGTCGTGGGCGAACACGAAGCCGAGGCCCGCCGTGAGCCGCAGCTCGTTGCCGAAGGCGAGGTTGGCGATGTCGAGGTCGCTGCGCACGACGAAGGCGCCCGTGAACGACCAGCGGATCGGGCCACCGCGGCCTGCGAGGGTGAGCCGGGGCTCGATGCGAATGGCCTCATCGCCTGTGTTGCTGGCCCGCGAGCCGATGGGGGCCCAGAGGTTGGCGCCGATGTGGAGCGAGAAGGGGTCGCGATCGGCGTGACCGAAGATGCGCACACGCAGGCCCGCGCGGAGGTCGCCCACCGCGGGGCCGTCGGCCGGGCCGACCACGGGGACGCCCAACGCCGCCGCGTTGCCGCTCGTGCTGCCGTTCTGCACCAGCGAGACGGGCAGCGAGACGTGCACGCCCACGCGGTCGAGGAACGACACCTGCGCGCCCACGTGGAGCACGAACATCCCCGTGATGTTCTCGCGCACCTCGGTGGGCGTCGTCGACTGCGGGTTGGCGAACACGTCGAGCTGCAGCGGGTTGTTGGCGTAGTCGCCGTAGAGGCCCACCGAGAACAGCCGCGTCGACGAGTACCAGGGGTGCTCGGCGAGAAAGAAAGCGTCGCCCATGGGAGCGGGCTCGTACCGGTTCAGCGCCCACCCCGTTTGTGCTGTGGTCTGCGCCTGCGCCTGCGACGTGACCGTCGCT
>CAISKJ010000098.1 GCA_903885885.1 uncultured delta proteobacterium | reverse complement strand
GGGTCGAGCACCATCACCGCGCGGTCGTCGCCGTGCGTGACGCGCACCGCGTGACGGCCGCCGAGCGCGCCGTCGGCGAGGGCGATCCAGGCGACGCCGCGCGCGTCGGTGCGGGCCGAGGCCAGCACGCGCGCGTCGCGGTCGGCCACGGTGACCTCGGCGTTCGCGAGGGGCTCGGCGGTGCGAATCGACGTGGCCCACACGAGCACGCCCTGGGCGAGCGAGGTGGCGCTGATGCCCACGTCGGTGGCCTGCATGAAGAGCGGCGACGGCGCGGGCGCCTCGTCGGCCGCGCTCGCATCGAAGGACACGAGGGCCATCGTGCTCGTGCGCCCCTGCGCGGGGTCGTGCCACGCGTAGCGGCCGCGGCCCCAGCGGTTGGCGCGCGAGGCGGGCGCGAGCGGTTGCATCGCCGCGGCGCTCCACGCGAGGTCGCGCGACGTCGACGACACCGCGGGCATGAGGAGCGCCGCGCGGAGCTCGTCGCCCGGCGCCACGGCCGCGTACCAGACCTGGCCGCGGTCGACGTGCACCGCCGCGAAGGGGAGGTCGACGCGCGCGCTGCGCTCGAAGGAGAGGCGTCCGCTCGCGGTCTGCACCTCGGGGGCGCGGCCCGCGCTGCGCACGGCGAGGGGGCCCGGCACGCCGAGCACGTGGCCCTCGGTGTCGGCGATGGCGCCGAGGCGAACCTCGTACACCTGTCCTGGCTCCCACTCGGCCGAGAGTGCGAGCTCGTGGTCGTGGGTGGTGACGCGCAGCGCGGGCGCGGCGGGCACCACCGTGACGGCCCCCGCCGGAAGCGGCGTGGCGAGCGCGTTGGTGGCCCAGAAGCGCAGCGTCTCTTCGACGTCGATGATCTGGCCCGGCGAGGCCTGGTGCTCACAGGACGAGGCCTCGGTGGCGCCGTCGGGGCAGTCGATGCCTTCGAAGCGGGGCCGCGGTGTGAGTTCGAAGGAGATCACGCCCGGGGTCTCGCTGCCCTCCCACGTCGCGTAGATCGAGGGCATGAGCGCGACGGCCACGCGCGAGCCCGGGTCGAGCTCGCGACCGAGCGCCACGTTGACCCGCGTGCGGCCGCGCTCGTCGGCGCCGCCCGCGCCCACGGCGAGGGTGAAGGGCACGGCGCGCTGCCCGCCGCCGATCTCGTAGACCATCATCTGCGACGCGAGCGCGACGACGTCGACGGGGCCGCGAAAGTAGAGCTTGAGGGGTTCGCCGGGGAGCACGCGGCGGTTCTCGCCCGCAGCGTCGACCTGCGTTCCGCCCGCGAAGACGAAGGTGCGCGGGGTGGTCTCGTCGAGCGACTCGCCCGCGAGCGAGCGGAGCCCCTCGTCGAGGGCGAGCGAGGTCTCGACCTGCGCGTTCCACGTGCTGGGCTCGGGGTCGAACTGGAGCGCGCTGCGCGTGACCCAGCGCGCGGTGCCGCGCACCGTCGGCGTGAAGCGCAGCGGGTGTTGGGCGAGGGGGCGACCCACGTCGGCGGCGCGCACCATCGGTCGGTTGAAGCGCACGAACACCGAGCCGCCGCGGGTGACACGGTGCGCGCCCTCGGCGGGCTCGATCATCGCGAGGTGCTCGGGCGCGTCGGCCGCGAGCAGCGGCGAGAGGGGCGTCGCGGGGCGCAGGTCGGCGTCGGCGCCCGGAAACGCCGACGCGGTGCGCAGGAGCGCGAGCGGCACGTCGTCGAGCGTAGGCTGCGTGCGCGCGAAGAACCGCGGAACCAACAGCGCTCCGCCCGCGAGCGCGATGACCGCCGCGAGGGCGCCCCGCGGCACGCGTCGTGTGGCCGTCGTCGTGGCGGCGCCGTCGTCGGGCTGCGGCCGGTAGGGCGTCGATGCGGGAGGGGGGGCGGGAGTCTGGTCTTGATCGCTCATCGGGCGCGCTCCGAGCAAGGGCGGGGCCGCGACGAGACAGCATGAAATCAAGCGCTCTCGTCGGCGACGACGGAGCCGTGACACGGGAGGTGTGGCCCCCTACCCACGGCGCCAACGGCCGCGAGGATGCATCACTCCGACGAGCCGCGATAGGCTCGACTCGCCGACGTCGATCAGAAGCGGCGCTTGGGCCGACGGCGCTGAAAGCCGCCCCCCGACGAGGTCTCGTCGGGCTTCGGGGCGTCGCGCGGGGGCAGATCGGGCGAGGTGTACACCTTCGTTTGCTGGCGCACGTTGCGAAGCGCCGGCGGCGCCTGCGAAGGGCTACCCTGCGGCCTCGGCGGCCCCTGCGGCCTCGCCTCGCGCGCAGGCTGCGGCGCCGGAGGCCTGCCGTCGTGGCGCGGCGGGTACGGGGCGTTCTGCGGCCTCTGTTCGCGCGGCGGATACGCGTTGCCCTGCGGGCGCTGTTCGCGCGGCGGATACGCGTTGCCCTGCGGGCGCTGTTCGCGCGGCGGATACGCGTTGCCCTGGGGCCTCGGCTCGCGCGGCGGATACGCGTTGCCCTGCGGCCTCTGTTCGCGCGGCGGATACGCGTTGCCCTGGGGCCTCGGCTCGCGCGGCGGATATGCGCTGCCCTGCGGGCGCTGCTCACGCGGCGGGTGCGCATCGCCCTGGGGCCTCGCGTCGCGTGCGGGCGGGGGCTGGTAGCTCAGCGGTCGTGCGTCGCGGGGCTGGGACGGTCGTACTTCTCGCGGCGGGTACGGTGCGCCCTGGGGCCTCGGCTCACGGGGCGGGTACGGTCGCGCGTCGCGCGGAGGCTCCACGCGGCGCTCGACGTAGCGGGGCTTCGCGGTGGAGGGGACGAACTCGGGCGTGAGCTCGCGGCGGCGATACGCGTTCCAGATCTGGCGGCCGTCGTCGTACGACGACGCGAGCGAGCGGTCGGCGGCGGCCAGAAACTGATGCACGTTCTGGTAGTCGCGCAGAAAGAAGAACTCGGCGCGGGAGTTGTGTGCGGCCGACACGATCTGCGGAAAGTCGATGATGGTGGGCCCGCCCGCCGCCGCGAGGATGTTGTAGGGCGAGAGGTCGCCGTGCACGATCTCGGCGCACAGCATACGAACGATCTGCCCGCGCAGGTCGACGTAGGCGGCGCGCGCGGCCGCGGGGTCGTACGACATCTCGACGAGGCGCGGCGCGGGGTGGCCCTCGGCGTCGACGACGAGCTCCATCAGGAGCACGCCCTCGTAGGACATCACGGGCACCGGCACGCGCACGCCGTGGGCCTCGAGCAGGTGGAGCGCGCGCGCCTCGGTGGTGCCCCACTCGTCTTCGGACACCTGGCGGCCGTAGCGGCTGCCCGAGTCGATCGCGCGCTGCGTGCGGGAGTTGCGCACGCCGCGGCCCTCTTTGTAGTCGGCGTTGTTCTTGAAGCTCCGCTGCTGGCGGTCTCGATACACCTTGGCGGCCACGATGCGGCCGCGGTGCTGCACGAGGTAGATGTCGGCTTCTTTGCCGCTGTTCAGTCGGCCAACGACCTCGTCGATGACGCCGTCGAGGAGGAGAACGTCGAGGGGGCTTTCTCGCATGATCGCTCGGGGGCCGGGACCCTACACCGTCGGGCGCACCGCTGTCGCCTACTCGCGCTCGACGCGTGGTTTCACCCAGCGGGCCTCGAGCCAGTCGATGGAGGCAGGGGCCCCGCGGAGGGCCGCGTCGACCTCGCGCACGCGGGCGTCGGGCGCGAGCGCGTCGGCGGCGTAGGCGCGCGCGTAGAGGATCCAGTTGGAGACCTCGTAGTGGTGCAACAGCGGGCCGAAGCGGTGGCCGTCGAAGGGCGCGATGCGCGCGGCCGCGTCGTCGACGTCGCGCGCCTGCACGAGCGACGCGCACACGTCGAAGAGGAGCGCGCGGAGGTCTTCGAACGCGCGCTCGGGGTCGGCGGCCACCGAGGCGAGGAGCGCTTCGAAGGCCTCGTCGGACATGCCCGCGTCGGCGGCGACGTCGGCCATCGCGGGCACCTGCGTGGCGAGGAAGTCGGCGTCGGGCGCGTTGCCCAGCAGGCGGCCCACCAGGTAGAGGTCGAAGGCGCTCGCGATCGCCTCGCCGAGGAAGAGCGCGTCGGCGCTCATGGGCCCGCCGCCGAAGGCGCCGCGCGCGAGGTGGTGCCACGCGGCGTGGGCCAGCACATCGGCGGGAAGGTGCCCGTCGGCCAGCACGTCGGAGGGCTCGGCGGCGCTCCAGAACGTGAGGTTGAGAAACAGCGCGCGGCCCCACGCGACGCGCGCCCCGGTCGCGGGTACGCGAAACGTGAACGCGTCGTCGAGCATGATCTGCTTGAGGTCGCGGTAGAGGCCCACGTGGCGAAACGATCGCTCGTCGTCGAGGGTGAGGGCGGCGGCGGTCACGGTCTTGAACTTCACGGGCGCAGCATAGTCTCTGCCCGCGCGCCAGCCCGACTTATGCGCAGCCTCGCGCGCCCGTCGCCGCGGCGAATGCGCGCGCGCTGCGTCGATTTCTACGGTGACCGCCGCGCCTGCGGAGGGGCGTCCGGTGCGGCATCTTGACGCGCGCGCCCGCTGCGTCGGGATCGCATCAGGGGCGTGGCGCCGCGAGCTCCCCCGCGTGTGCGGTGGTGGCGCTTCAGATTGCCGCGCACGCGCCGCGGGTGTGCAGCGCGCGGCGCTGGCGTGCGACCCGTGTGACATATCCCGTCGGTGCGCGGCCTCGCGTAGGGTGCACGCCGCGGCGCTCGTGGCGGCGCGCCCAGCCTATGGCGACCGCGTCGAAGTCAGAGCGCAAGCGTCGGCGCACGCGCGTCGGCGCGCCGCCGCCGCCCTCGGTGCCTGTCGCTGCGCCCGCGCAGATCGAGTCGACGGCCCCGCGCGGCCGCGGCGCGTGGCTGCTGGCTGCGGTGTGCGCGGCGTGTGTTCTCGCGCTGGTGTTCACGCGCTCGCGGTCGTCGCGCGGCGCGCGGGAGTTCGATGCGCGGGGCGCCCTCGACGACGCGGCGCCGCCTCCGACGAACCGACCGAGCGGTCCGGCGCGCGCGGGCGAGGTCGAGGGGCGCTACGTCGAGGTGCTGCTGCCGGCGAGCTACGTGGCGGCCTCGGAGTGCATCCGCACGCAGGAGCCGTGGGTGTTTCGCGGTCGCACGGCCGACGCCGTCGGCGCGCTGGCGCAGGCCGCGGGCGTGGTCCCGGCGCAGGTCGAGCGCGTGCGCTCGCTCGCCCGCTGCGACGCCTCGGGCTGCGTGGTGACGCCCGATGCTCCGCTGCTCGAGTCGCTCTCGCGGCAGACGCGCAGCGCGCTCTACGCCGAGCTCGCGCACGCGAAGGAGAACCGCCTCCACGCGCTCGCCGCGCTGCGGCCCGCGACGATGGGCCCGTGGACCGCGATGGGCCACGTGAGCCCGCGGCTGCGCGAGCTCATCGGCCGCGCGACCTGGATGTACGAGGGCTCGTACGCCTTCTCGGACATGTCGTGGCTGTGCAACCAGCTCGCGACCGACGCCGAGCGCGTCGAGGCCGTGACCACGCTCTACTCGCGCTACACGCTCGACGCGTCGCTGCGCGTGCCCGCCGACGGCGACCTCGAGCCCATGGTGCGCTACTGGAGCGTCGGCAACGTCGAAGACGACGTGCGCCGCACGCTCGCTGGGGCCCGCGGCGCGTCGCTGCCGCTCGATCGTTTGCTCCCGGCGATGGCGCGCGCGCGCCTCGGACACTACCCCGCGCAGGCCGACCCCGAGTACGACTGCTACTGGTCGTCGACGCACTTCTTCGCGGGCGCCACGCCGGCGGAAGACATCCCCGACGTCTCGCGCGCGGAGTACTACCTGAGCGCGGCCTACGTCGAGGTCGCGGGCGACGCGCGGCGCCTCGGCGACCTCTACGTGTTCCGCGGCGCCGACGGCAACCTCGTGCACATGGCCAACCACGTGGCGGGCGACGTGGTGTTCACCAAGAACGGCCGCTCGCACACGCGCCCGTGGGCGCTCATGCGCATG
>CAISKJ010000097.1 GCA_903885885.1 uncultured delta proteobacterium | reverse complement strand
GGTTACGCGTACGTCGGACTAGTAACGACGGCCGCCGCCGCCGCCGCCGCCGGGGCGACCACCGCCACGACCGCCGCCGCCGCCCTCGCGCTCACGAGCCTCGTTCACGGTCAGCGTACGACCGTCCACGTTGGCGCCGTTGAGCGCGCGGATGGCGTCGGTCGCCTGGGCGGCATTGGCCACCTCGACGAACGCGAAACCACGCGGGCGGCCCGTCTCACGGTCGGTGACCATGTGGACGTCCGTCACCTGAACGCCGCTGCGCTCGAAGAGACCGCGGAGCTGGTCTTCGGTGGTGGAGAAGGTGAGGTTTCCGACGTAGAGCCTGGTTCCCATGATGTTTTCTCGCCTGCGCGACGGGGCGCGCTAGTTACGTCAGGTAACAGGCATCACAGATCGCGTGATGTTACCGCTACCCGAACCGTTGCCGCGCGGTGGTTGAGACCGCGGGGCACCTCGTGTCTGAGCAATTGTCCGGCGAGCAAACAGTGACGAATGCTGGGAGGAAAACAGACCCGAAACGCGAAGAGCGGCCGGAGAGTACCCAATGCGGTGCAGAAGTCAAAGCTCGAATGTCGATTCAAGCGAAGAATGCAAAACCCCGAAAAAAGTAGGCGAAGGCGTTTCGATACGCCGCGCTACCATGTCGGGCTGTGAGGGTGTATGAGCCCCACGCGGAACGCGGGTACCTTCTCGAAGATCTTCGACGGTCGACGATACGAGGGCGTAGATCTCGTTCACCGCGCCGTCGGAGGTGCTCGATGAGCAGCCAGGGAAGACCATCGTTTGCGAAGAGGCAGAAGGAGCTCGCGCGTCAGGAGCGGGCTCGCGAGAAGAACACCGAGCGCGCGCGACGCGCCGAGGAGCGCAAGAACAAGCCCGAGGGAGAGCCCGGTGTCGACCCCGACATCGCCGGCGTAATCCCGGGCCCTCAGCCGCCGCTCGAGGATTCTTGAGGGGCGCCGCCCGCGACGTCGCGCCGCGGTGTGTGATAGGGTCGCACGTTCAGTCATCAACGAGTCATTTCACGCCCTCGACCCGCTCACGGGACGCGTCGCGCAGTGACGACCGAAGCGTTCTCGCGGAAAGGGTGCCGAAATGAATTGGGCCGTAAGCAGAGATGGGGCGACCGCCCCGACGTCACGAAGCGCGCAGCCCCAAGCCACACGGGGGGCGCGATGACGCGCAAGTCTGCAACGCCTGCGGCGCCCGCCGGGCCCCGCTTTGTGCGGCACCCCAAGCGCCTCGAGTGGGGCCTCGGGCAGATCGTGGGAGACCAGTACGGCCTCGTGCGCGTCGCCTTCGCCGACGGCACCACGCGGTCGTTTCGAGGCGACGTGCTCGAGAGCGCACCCGCGCCTGAGCTCACCGAGGGCGCCGCTCCCTCGAACGACGTGGCGGTGGCACCGGCCGTGGTCGCCAAGGCCCGCCGCGCCCCGCGCAAGGTCGCCCGCACCTGATTGACGCGCGCCAGGCGTTACTCCCCACCGGCGGGGGACGCCTCGCGCGCGAGTCGCTGCTCGTCGCTTCGCTCCTGCGCCGGGTCGCGCCAGCTCTCCCGAATTCGCGCGGCCACGTAGAGCGCCGGAAACGACAGGAACAAACCCACCAGTCCGAACGTGTGTTCGAACAAGATGAGCGACGTGATGATCACGAAGCTCGGGAGGTTCACGTGGCGCGCCGTGAGCCTCGGTGACAGGTAGTACGACTCGATCTTGTGGAGCACGAAGGTGCTCACGAAGAACACCGCGACCCCCGCGGGGCCCTTGTGCACAAAGGCGAGGGTGCCCATCACGGCGCCCGACACCACGCCGCCCACCACGGGGATGAGCCCCATGGCGAAGAGAAAGGCCATGAGCGCGGGCACGCTGGGCAGGCCCATCACGAGCAGCACGGGCAGGGTGATCAGCGTGTTCACCAGCGCCACGATCACCTGGAGCTGCGCCGTGATCGACACCGCGTCGCAGAGGTACGAGAAGTACCGGAGCAAGATGCGCGGGGTGCTGTCTTCGGGCATCGCCTCGCGCCATGCCTCGAGCTTCGCGCCCTCGGCGAGGAACACCACCGCGAGGATGAGCCCCATCAGAACCTAGATGGCGCTCTTGCCGAGGGACCCGAGGAAGGTCACCACGTCGCCCGCGTAGTGCTGCGCCCGCTCGATGAGGTTCTCCGCCTGCAGCGACTCCATGTGGTCGAGGCCGCGCGCGTGCATCCAGGCCTTCACGTGCTCGAACTGTCCCGCGATGTCTCCGCGAATCTGCGGCACGGCGGGGACGACCTTCGTCCACCCGACGTAGCCGAGCGCAGCCACCGCCGCGAGGACCAGCACGATCTGCAGCAGCACCCCGACCACGAGGGGCACCCGGAACCGGTCGCGCAGCACGCGCGCCCCGGTGCCCAGCGACCGTTCGAACAGCACAAAGAACACGAGCAAGATGGCCAGGTGCCGAAACAGCACGAGCACGCCGAAGAAGAGCGCCAGTACGATGACCCGCCGGACGTTGCGGTCGTTGAAGAACATGCGCATGGTCGTCTCCCCCTCGCGTTGCGTAGCGTCGCGCGGCCTCAGCCGTGCTCGTGCGCGTGGTCGCCCGTGCAGCGCGCGTCGACCCAGTTGATCCAGTAGGGGCCGTCGGGGCCCCACTCGCGCTTCCAGATGGGGACGCGGGCCTTCACCGCGTCGATGAGCGCGCGGCACGCGGCGAAGGCCTCGCCCCGATGCGGCGCGCTCGCGGCGCACACCACCGCAAGGTCACCCACCGCGAGGGCGCCCACGCGGTGCTGCACCGCCACGCGCACACCGGGAAACGCGCGCGCCACCTCGTCGCCGATGCGCGCCATCTCCTTCACAGCCATCGTGTCGTAGGCCTCGTACTCGAGCTTCACCACCGCGCGGCCCTCGTTGGTGTCGCGCACGGCGCCGAGAAACACGTCAACGCCCCCCGCGCCCGGGTGCGTCACGGCACCCAGCACCTCATCGATCGACAGGGGGCCCTCGCGCACTTCGAACATCACCCCTCCTCGCGACGCCAAGGGCCCGAGCGGCCGCCGGACTTCTCGACGAGCTCGACGCGCTCGACGCGCACGCCGCGCTCCATGCCCTTCACCATGTCGTAGAGCGTGAGCGCGGCCACCGAGGCCGCCGTCATGGCCTCCATCTCGACGCCCGTGCGGTCGCGCGTCTCGACCGCGGCGGTGATCTCCGCGCCCTCGTCGGTCCACGCGACATCGACCGTCACGCGGGTGAGGGCGAGCGCGTGGCACAGCGGAATGAGCTCCGACGTGCGCTTCGCCGCCATGATGCCCGCGATGCGCACGGTCGCGCCGACGTCGCCCTTCGGCGCGTCGTGGGCGCGCAGCCGAGCCACCGTGTCGGGCCGCATGCGCACGCTCGCCCGGGCCACCGCGCGGCGCGCCGTGACGGGCTTCTCGCCCACATCGACCATGTGCACCTCGCCGTCGGCGTCGAGGTGCGAAGGGGAGTTCGCATCGCTCATCGGAGGGCGCACCCTAGCGCCCTTCCCCGGCGGTTTCCATGGCCGCCGCGCACACTCCCGTCGCGCGGTGGCGCGGGCCTGTGTTAGAGCCGCAGACGCTATGTCCCACCGCATCGCAGTGATTCCGGGTGACGGCATCGGGGTCGAGGTGATCCGCGAGGCCACGAGGCTCCTCACCTTGCTGTCGGAGCGCCGCTCCCTCGGCCTCGATCTCTGGCAGCTCGACCTCGGCGCCGAGCGCTTTCTGCGCGACGGCACCACCATGCCGCAGGCTGTGTTCGAAGAGATCCGCGACACCTGCTCGGCCATCTTGATGGGCGCCGTGGGCGACCCGCGGGTGCCGTCGAACCAGCACGCCATCGACATTCTGTTCGGGTTTCGCTTCGGTCTGGAGCTCTACGCCAACATCCGGCCGGTGCGCTGCCTCGCCGATCGCCTCTCGCCCCTCAAGCACTTCGGCGAGAAGGACATCGACTTCGTGATCTTTCGCGAGAACACCGAGGGGCTCTACGTCAACGTGGGCGGCCAGGTGCGCCGCGGCACCCCCGACGAGATCGCCATCAACGAAGACATCAACACCCGCAAGGGGGTCGAGCGCATCATCCGCGCGGCCTTCGAATACGCCGCCGAGCGCGGCGTGACGCGCGTGCACATGGCCGACAAGAGCAACGCGATGCGCCACGCGCACGAGCTCTGGCTCCGGGTGTTTCGCGAGGTCGCGAAGGAGCACCCGGCCATCCAGGCGGTGCACGCCTACGTCGACGCGATGGCGATGTACATGGTGCAAGACCCCGCGAGCATGCAGGTG
>CAISKJ010000096.1 GCA_903885885.1 uncultured delta proteobacterium | reverse complement strand
CGGCCTGCTGGAGGTCGTTGCTGAGATACCCGTGGAGGTTGACGACCACCATCGCGGCCTGCGTGGCGTCGTACCCGCGCGGCACGTGGAGCTGGAACACGCGGTCGACGCCGCCCACGCGCAGGCGCCGTTCGAAGGTGCCCGACGGCACCGCGCGCGGCGCGCAGGGGCCCGTGGCGGGGGGCGCATCGTCGACGTCGGGCGCGGCGGTGTCGATGGGCGCGGCGGTGTCGATGGGTGTGGCGGTGTCGATGGGCGCGGGCGCGTCGCGGGCGACGGCGGCGTCGGGCGCGGCGGTGGCGGGCGCGTCTCTGCCGCAGGCGGCGAGCGCGGCGGTGGCCAGCGCGAGGAGTGCGATGCGTGCGCTCAAGGGGGGTCTCACTTCGGTGGCTGCGGGTCGCGGTCGCGCGCGGCCGACCACATCTGCGCGGCGAGGGCGCGGGCCTCGTCGTGGAGGGTCGCCTCGACCGCGGGCTCGTCGACGGGCGGAGCCTGCGGCGGGGGCGGAGCCTCGACTACCACGATACGGGGGCCGCGCGCGCGCAGGGCCGCGATCTGCCGCTGGAGCTTCTCGTTCTCGGCGCGCTGGGCGATCGATTGGAGCCAGTGCGTCGGGAGGCGCCAGGCCTCGTAGCCGTCGAGTGGTCGCACGGGCATGAGGTTGAGGGTGATGAGAAAGGTGTTGGCCTCGGTGAGCGCGGTGACGGCCTGCGCGGCCCACGGGTGCGTCGGGGCGCCGAAGACGCGCAGCGCGAGGAGCGTGAGGGCGTAGAGGGCGGCCTGCGCGAGCACGCCGCCCCAGGCGACGCGGGCGTGCTGCACCGCGGTGAGGTCGCCCTCGTACTCGCAGAGGCCGCCGATGGGCATGACCTTCACCGCGGTGACGCGCGCGCCGTTGCGCAGGGCGACGGCGGCGTGGCCCAGCTCGTGGGCGAAGATGAGCAGCGTGCCCGCGAGCCAGTAGCCGGGGAGCACGCGCATGCCGTCGAGCACGTAGAGCCCGAAGGGGATCGACCAGTGGAAGAGCAGCGGGGCCCCGCGCCATCGGCCGACGCGGAGGAAGCCCGACTCGTTCCACCGCGAGGTGTCGCGCGGCGGTTGTGTGCTGCGGGCCATGCGCGACGATCGTACTACGCGGGTGATACCGTCGGGCGCGAGACGCACGTTATGGGTCAACAACTGATTCTGTTCGCGGTGCCGGGCTTCTTCGCGCTGATGTTCGCCGAGATGGCCGCGAGCAGGGCGTTGCGCCGCGGGTACTACGCCGCGAGCGACACCCTCAACGACCTGAGCATGGGCGTGCTGCAGCAGGTGGCGGCGCTCTTCTACAACGTGGTGCTGCTGGGCGTTTACGGGTGGATCTACGGCCACCTGCGCGTGTTCGAGGTGCCCCACACGGCGCTCGGCTGGGCGGGCGCCTTCGTGGCGTGGGACTTCTTCTATTACTGGGCGCACCGCTCGATGCACGAGGTGAACGTGTTGTGGGCGAGCCACGCGCCGCACCATCAGAGCGAGGAGTACAACCTCGCCGTGGCCCTGCGGCAGGGGGTGTTTCAGGCGCCGCTCACGTGCTTCTTCTTCTGGCCCCTCGCCCTCGCGGGCGTCGACGTGGAGATGTACCTCGTCGTGGGGGGCCTCAACCTCGTGTACCAGTTCTGGATTCACACCCGCTTCGTTCGCTCGCTCGGGGTGATCGAGCTGGTGATGAACACGCCGTCGCACCACCGGGTGCACCACGGCAAGAACCGTCGGTACCTCGACCGGAACCACGGCGGCGTGTTCATCGTGTGGGATCGCCTGTTTGGCACCTTCACCCGCGAAGACGAGGAGCCCGTGTATGGCACGCTCGAGCCCCTCGCGAGCTGGAACCCCTTGTGGGGACAGGTGAAGTACCTGGTGCACCTCGCCCGCATCGCGGCGCGCTCGGGCGACCGCTTCGACCTCGCGCGCATCTGGTTTGCGCCGTCGGGGTGGGCGCCCGCGGGCACCGTGGAGCCCCTCGACCTCGACGCGCCGCCGCCGCCCCGCTACGCCCCGCCGGTGTCGCGCGGCAGGGCGCGCTACGCGGCCGCGCAGTTTGCCCTGACGGCGGGCCTCGCCCTGGTGCTGCTGGGTGCGGCGCCGCACTTCGCGCCCGCGTGGCGCGTGCTGCTCGCGCTGCAGGTGGCGGTGGGTCTCACGGGGGTGGGCGGCGTGTTGGAGGGGAAGGTCTGGGTGCGCTGGCTCGAGCCCTCGCGCATGGTCGCCCTCGCGGCGACGGCCGTCGCGTGGTGGGCGCGCTGAGCGGTCACGGCGGGGGCGGGATCGACGACACGGAGCGGCGCCGCGCCGAGGGCTGCGACGGGGCCCGCGCGGCGTGCATGAGGAGCGTGCCCCGACGGCTCTTGACGGGCTCGGCGGCGACGGTGCCGGGCGGCGGCGGCGGGCGGAGCTGAGGCTCCTCGAGCTGGGCGATGAGGGTCTTGCGGCGCGCGGTGGGCAGAGGCGGCGGCGCGGCTTCGGCCTCGGTGACCTTCTGCTGCGAGGGGGTGCGCGCGGGGCTCGCGACGTCGCCCATGACGGCGGTGACGGGCTTCGCGCGCGAGGGCGAGCGGGCCACGGGGAAGCCGCCCGGGGGGGCCGACGCGGGGGCGACGGCGGAGAGGTGATCGGGGCTCGCGCGGGGGGGCTCGCGCTCTTCGAGGGCGCGCTCGATCACGGCGAGCACGCGCTGGATGGGCGCGAGGAACTCCCGGGCAGACTGGAAGCGCTTCGCGGGGTCGGGGTCCATCGCGGTGCGCAGGGCGTCGTCGATGGCGGCGGGCACCTCGGGGAAGCGCGCGCGCAGCGACGGGGGCGCGGTGCGCACGTAGCCCTCGAAGGGGAGCTCGCCGGAGAGCATCTCGTAGAGCGAGGCGCCCACGGCGTAGAGGTCGGCGCGGTGGTCGACGTTCTTGCCCGTGAACTGCTCGGGCGGCATGTAGGCCGGGGTGCCCGACACGATGGAGGCCTTGGCCGTTGCGTTGAGCGACTTGGCCAGGCCGAAGTCCATGAGCTTCACGGTGCCGCCGTGGGCGAACATCATGTTGGAGGGCTTTACGTCGCGGTGCACGATCTGGCGCGAGTGCGCGTAGTCGAGGGCCGCGAGCACCTGCGCCGTGACGCGCAGGGCCTCGCCGAGGGTGAGGCGCGTGTGCTCCATCACCTTGTCGTCGACGGTCTTGCCCTCGACGTACTCCATCGCGATGAAGGTGCGCCCGTCGAGGGTGCCCACGTCGTAGATGGTGACGATGTTGGGGTGGTTGAGCTGCGCCACGCTGCGCGCCTCGCGGAGAAACATGTCGCGCAGCTCTTTCTTGTCGAGCGCGCTCTCGGCGATGAACTTGAGCGCCACGTCGCGGTCGAGCACGGTGTCGGTGGCGCGGTACACCACGGCCATGCCGCCGCGCCCGAGCTCGCCGCGCAGCGTGTACCGGGGCGCGCTCGCGCCGCCCAGCTTCGGCGCGGCGCCGCCGAGGGTGATCTTGCCGCCCATGGAGCTGCGCCAGCTGTGGATGTTGTCGGCGCGGCGGCGCGCGTCGCGGTACCCGGGCGAGGCCTCTTCGACCGCGTCGAAGTTGCGCAGGGCCTCGTCCCAGTCGCCGCCCGCGAGGCACGCGAGGCCCATGCGATAGAAGACCTCGATGTTGGAGAGGTCGCAGGGCGCGTCGCCCACGAAGCGACGCAGCTCGTCGACGGTGGGGCCCTCGCGCGCGGCGCGCACGTCGGCGTCGGTGAGCAGGTCGATGGACACGGGGGCCGACTCGAGCCCGAGGGCCCGCTGCGCGATCACGGCGCCGAACTCGGCCGTGAGCGCGCGCCCGCCGGCGGCGCGGGCGGCCTCGCGCGCGATGGTCTCCACGTCGCCGGGCTTCATCTCGCCGGTGAGCTGAAAGTTCTGCACCACCACGGTGGTGACGGCGGGCGCGGCCTCGATGGCGGCGAGCGTCTCGACCTGCGCGCGGGGCATCGTGCCCGCGGGCTTCGGGGCGACGACCCGGAGCTGCGTCTCGAGCTCGCTCACGCGCGCGGTGGTGTCGCGGTAGGCGCCCGCGCCGCGCTCGAGCGTGTGGAGCGTCTCGAGGGCGCGCGCGCGGTCGCCGTTGGCCTCGAGGGTGCGCGCGTGGCGGTAGTAGGCCTCGGCGGTGTCGTCGTTGGCGGGCTTCGACGCGGTGACCTCTTCGACGAGGCGCAGGGCCACGCGCGGGTCGAGGTGCTCGATGCGATCGATGTAGGCGCCCACGTGGCCGTTGTTGCGCACGTGCTCGGCGAGGGCGGCCGCGGCGCGCTCGCGCTGGCCCGCGAGCTCGTAGAGTTCCGCGGCGCGCTCGTGGTGGCCGCGGGACGAGACGAGGGCGGCCGCGTCGCCGGGCATGCCCAGCACGTTGGCGTAGAGGTGAATGGCCTCGTCGTCGAGGCCCGCGTCGCGGTAGGTCTCCGCGGCCTTTCGGATGTCGCCCGCGGCGAGGGCCTCTTCGGCCGCCTGCTGCGCGACCTGCTGGAGCTCGAGCTTCGCGGCGTCGCTCGACGGCCCCTGGGCCAGCATGGCGCGGAAGCGCGCCTCGGCGCTCGCGGGG
>CAISKJ010000095.1 GCA_903885885.1 uncultured delta proteobacterium | reverse complement strand
TGCACGTTCTGCCGCTCGGCGAGGTGAACCTCTTCGCCGCGGGTGCGAAACACCTCGAGGCCCGCGGTCACGAGGCTGCGCTTGAGTTCCTTGATGTCGATCAACGAAAACACCTGAGTTCGCTGTTGCCGGGGCGCGACCGTATCACGGTCTCGCGCGCGGTGTGGCGCCTCAATTCTCCCTTCTGCGCAGGCGCCGTGATCGCGACGAAGCATCGCTTGCGAAGCCCTTCGCAGAAACGCTACCTTCCGCGCGCCCGCACTACGGCGCTCAGGTTTCGCCGCGCGCGCACACGACGAGGCATGCACTCCATTCTTTACGTCGGCTCATCGCTCGCACCGCTTTTGTCACTCGGGTCGTCGCGCCGCGTGGGCGAGAACGAGGTGCAGCTCACGCGCCCTGGCCACGACGAGCCGCTGGGGTTCATTCTCGAGAGCGACCCGGCGCGCGCGCTCCGCTGGCTCACCGCGCGCCCCATCGACGTCGTGATCGTCGATGCGCGCGCCGCGACCGGGGTCGCCCACGCCGACGCGGTCGCGATGCTCGACCGGCTCTTTCCGCTCTCCGAGTCGCACGGCCTCGGGCCCCGCGAGCGCACCGTGGTGCTCCTCGACGCCGACGCCGGGGGCGCGCGCATCGCCTACGAGTCCGGGCGCCATCGCATCCTGCCGCCCGTCGTCGGCGCCGATCCCGCCGAGGTGCTCGCGCAGCTCGACGCCCTCGTCGCCTCGCGCGGCCGCGGCCGCATCGCGCTCTGCCTCGCGGGCGGCGGCATCGAGGGCCTCCTCTACGAGCTCGGCGTCATGCGCGCGCTCGACCGCTTCATGCTCGACCGGCGCCTCTGCGACGTCGACCTCTTCTTCGGCATCAGCGCGGGGAGCTTTCTCTCGGCCCTCATGGCCAACGGCGTGGCGCCCGACGAGATCGTCGACGGGCTCAAGCGCGGCAACGACCGCCTCGCGCGCATCACCCGCGGCGACCTCTTCGACCCCAACGTGCGCGAGTACGGCCGCCGCGCCGGGAGCCGCGCGCGCGAGCTCGTGGGCCGCGGCGACGCGCGCAACCCGCTCTCGGGCCTCTACCGCGCCATCCCGTCGGGCGTGTTCGCGGGCGACCGCCTGCGCGCCTACTTTCAGCGCGCCCTCGCGCGCCCGGGCATGAGCGACAGCTTCGAAGAGACGCGGCGTCCGCTCTTCATCGGCGCCACCGATCACGACACCTCCGAGGCCGTGGTCTTCGGCGAGCCGGGGTGGAGCGACGTGCCCATTCACAAGGCCGTTCGGGCCTCGTCGGCGCTGTCGCCGTTCTACACCCCCGAGCGCATCGGCGGGCGCTGGTACATCGACGGCGCGTTCACCCGCACCACCAACATGCGCGTGGCGGTGCGCCACGGCGCGTCGCTGTGCCTCCTCGTCGACCCGCTGGTGCCCATCTACTCGACGCAGCCGGGCTACGTGCACGCGCGCGGCGGACTCTTCGGCGCGATGCAGGGCCTCAAGGCGCTCATCAACGGCCGCTTCGACAAGGCCGCCGTCACCATCGCCGAGATGTTTCCCAACGTGTCGTTTCACCTCTTCAAGCCCGAGGGCGAAGAGATGCGGGTGCTCTCGGGCTCGCCCATGAAGTTCCTCTACCGCGAAGAGATCGAGGAGCTCGCGTACGACAGCACCGTGCGCAAGCTTCGCGCGATGCTCCCGCGCCTGCAGCGCGATTTCGCGCGCCACGGCGTGCGCTTTCAAGAGCCCGCGCACGTGCCCGGCGCCGACCCCTACGTCGACGGCATCATGGCGGTCGCGTGATCAC
>CAISKJ010000094.1 GCA_903885885.1 uncultured delta proteobacterium | reverse complement strand
TGCCGCAGCTCGCACCCGGGTCCTCGCCTCGACGCCCGCGAGACCCCGCGCGAGGCCCTCGCGGCGCTCGCCCTGGCCGAGCTCGTCACGCGCGCCGACGCGCGCGAAGACCTCTCGCGCCTCGAGCAGGCGTGGTCGCTCCTCAACGGCCGCCGCGACGACGTGTCGCTCGCGCAGGTCAACGTGATGCGCGACGTCGTACGCGTCCGCGATCTCCGCGCGGCCGACACCTTCGAACGCTTCCGGCTCGTCGCGCGCAACGCGCCCGCCACGCCTGCGCGCGCGGTCTCGCTGCCCGATGGCGCGGCCTCGGCGCCCGTCATCGCGTCGCTCTTCGGCACGCGCGCGCGGCCCGGTATCGACCTCCCCGCGGGGCTCGTCGCGCCCACCATGGCGCGCACCTCCGCGCCCGCAGCGGCCGAGGCGGCGTGGGTGCTCGGCGTGGGGCGCGCGCGCATTCCTCGACGCCTCTCTCGCCGCCGCGCCCGACCTCGCCGACGCGCTCCAGCGGTCCCGCGACGACGTGCCCGAGGCCCTCGCGGGCAGCGATCTGGCGAGCCTGTGGCTCCGCGCGCTCACATCGCTCGAGGCCCTCCCCCTCGGCCGTCGACCGTCTTTCATGGGCACCGAGGCCTTCGCCGACCTGCGCATGAACACGGTCATCGCGGGCTATGGCGAGCTGCTGGGCCACGAAGAGGCCGTGAGCGAGCGCGCGCAGGCCACCGGCGCCGCACAGGTGCCGACGGCGTGGGTCGACCCCGCCCCCGAGGTGTACGCGGCGCTGGGCACCTACGCCGAGCGCGCGCTCGCGGTGGCCCGCGCGCTCATCGACTGGAGCGGACACCGCCCCGACGTGGTGCGCGCCCACGACCGCGCGGTGCTGCGTGCGCTCGACAACCTCTCGCGGGTCACGCGCGCCCTCCACAGCATCGCCGACGACGAGCTCGCGGGGCGCCTCCCCGACGCGGCGCAGACGGCCTTCCTCGCGAAGGTCGTCGACGCCGACGCGCCACCGCTCGCGCCCGGAGGCTGGTACGCCGCGCTCTTCACGTCGCCCGAGGCGGCGCTCGCGCGGGCCGAGTTCGCCACCGAGTGGAGCGGCGCGACCGGCGGGCGCGAGCGCGCCTTCCTCGGCGCCCAGGGGCCTCGCATGGGGGTCTTCGTCATCGACAACGGCGGCCTCCCCTTCGTCGCCGCGGGCCCCGTCGCGCGCGCCTGGGAGCTCACCGCCGCAGCGGGCACTCCGTCCTCGCAGCTCATCGCCCGCGCCCGCCGCGCCGCGCCCCCCGCGTGGACGTCGTCGTGGCTCCGCCCACAAGACCCCGCGCCGCCTCTCTCCCTCACCGTCGTCGACGACGACCCGCGGCACCGCGCGCTCATCGCGCGCGCGCCCCTCGCGCTCGGCCCCGTGACGCTCGAGCTCCTCGACCCGCACGGGGTCGTTCTCAGCGAGGCCACGCGCCCGCTGCTCGACCGCCCCGTGCGCTTCGCCCTCGCGCGCCGCGTCACCACACCGCCCCGCCGCCTGCGCGGCCGCCGCGGCCGCCGCGACCCCGGGCCGCGCTACATCGACAACACGCGCGTCCCCGACGCCCCGCAGACGCTTCGCATCCGCACGGCGGGCTTCTGGTACGAGCTCCCGATGCGCTTCGCGCGCGACCTGCACATCACGCTCGGCGGCGCGGCGCCCATCGACGCGCGCGGCGACGAGCTCCCGCCCGCGCGCTGACCGTCGGGCCTTCGCGTCGCGACGCGCTAGCTGCGAACGCTCGGCGGGTGCGGCGCGTCGAGCACCTCGCGCACCTTGCGGGCCAGGCCCGCGGGCGAGAAGGGCTTGTGCAGAAATGCGTCGCTCGACACGCTGATGCCGTGTCGCACGAGGGCGTCGTCGATGTAGCCGCTCACGTAGAGCACGCGCATGCCGGGGCGACGCGCATGGAGCGCCAGCGCCACCTGGCGCCCGCTCAGTCCAGGCATCACGAGGTCGGTCAGGAGCAGGTCGATGGTGTGCGCGTACGAGGCCTCGAGGGCGAGCGCGGCCTCGCCGTTCGGGGCGTCGAGCACGTGGTAGCCCTGCCGCTCGAGCATCGCGCGGGTCACGCGGCGCACGCCCTCTTCGTCTTCGACCAGGAGCACGGTCTCGGCGCCGCGCGGGGCCTGCCGCGAGGCAGCGAGCTCGTCGGAGGCCGCCGTGTCGGCGGTCGCCTCGGGGAGGTAGATTGTGAAGCATGAGCCGACGCCGGGCTCACTCTCGATGTCGACGTGCCTCATCGCGTGCTGCACGATGCCGAAGACCGTGGCCAGGCCGAGGCCCGTGCCCTTGCCGGCGCCCTTGGTGGTGTAAAACGGCTCGAACGCGTGGCTCAACACCTCGGGCGACATGCCGCAGCCGGTGTCGCGCATCGAGAGGAGCGCGTAGGGGCCGGGGCGCAGGTCCGGTCGCGCGCGGCAGAAGTCGTCGTCGACATCGACGTCACGGGTCTCGATGGTGATGCGCCCGCCGCGGGGCATCGCATCGCGGGCGTTGACGGCGAGGTTGATCACCACCTGTTCGAGCTGGCCCTCGTCGATGAAGACCTTGCGAACGCCCGTTGCGAGCTCGCGCACGAGCGCCACGTCTTCGCCGATGAGGCGGCGGAGCATCGAGTGCGTGTGGCGCACCACGTCGTTGAGGTCGAGCACGCGCGGCGACACGACCTGCGAGCGCGAAAACGCGAGGAGCTGCCGCGTGAGGGCCGCCGCGCGCACGCTGGCCTGCGTGATCTCGTCGACGAGCTCGTGGTCGGGATTGCTCACGGGGATGGTCGCACCGAGCAGCTCCGTCGCGCCCGAAATCACCGTGAGCAGGTTGTTGAAGTCGTGCGCCACGCCGCCCGCGAGGAGGCCAATGGCCTCCAACTTCTGCGACTGGCGCAGGCGGGCCTCGAGCTGCGCGCGCTCGCTCACGTCGGAGAACATCCCGAAGACCTCGCCCGTCGGCGTACCGTGGTCGTCGCGCACGAGGCGCTTCTCGTCGCGGAGCCAGATGTACCGCCCGTCCTTGTGGCAGAAGCGATACTCGAGGAGCAGGTGCTCCTCGCGATACGGCGACGGATGCGCGGCGAGCACGCGCGCGCGATCGTCGGGGTGCACGCGCTCGACCCACCAGCGCACGTCCGTCGCTTCGAGGTCCGAGTACCCGGTGAGGCGCTCGAAATTGCGGCTCACCCAGGAGACCGTGGGCACCGCCACGTCGACGCGCAGCACGTAGAGCACCGCGAGGCTCATCGCGAGAAAGCGCCGCACCTCGTCTTCGGCGTGGCGCCGCGCCATGAACTGCCC
>CAISKJ010000093.1 GCA_903885885.1 uncultured delta proteobacterium | reverse complement strand
CGTCCGTCGCGGCGGCGAAGTATGAGGGAGCCTCCGTCGGCGCCCGCAACGACGCGGCGTCCCACGGGCGGCCCCGGAGTGCAACGCATATACCGTGGGGTCTCCCGTGCCGTCGCAGCGCGGCCCGCGCGGAGCCGTCGCGGAGCGCCACGCGCGTGTGCCCCGCAGCTCGCGTGAGGCGCCGCGCCACAGCGAGGCCCTTCGCTACAGACGTGGCGCGCTTCCCCGCTCCGGCGACGGGGTGACCCGCGCGCGGCCACGGCGACGGGCGGCATGGGCGGTGCACACCCGCGGAGGGGACGAATCAGACCGTCACACGCCCCGCGCTCACGCGAGGGCGTCGATGACGAGAGGCACACCATGAACTCGACGGAAGTCACTACGGCAGAGGCGCCGGCCGAGCCGTCACCGCGAGCGGGCGGCGCCTCACGGATCCTCGTGATCGAAGACGACGCCGACCTGCGCGTCCTCATCGCCACGGCGTTGCGCGACGACGGCTTCGAAGTCTTCGAAGCCGAGAACGGTCGCGTCGGCGTGGCGCTCGCGACGGCGCAGCCGCCGGCGCTCATTCTGTGCGACGTGCGCATGCCCGAGATCGACGGGTTTCACGCCCTCGACGCGGTGCGCCGAACGCCCGGCACGGCCGACGTTCCCTTCGTGCTGCTGAGCGGCGTAGGCGTGACCACCCGCGACGTGCGCCACGGCATGAACCTCGGCGCCGACGACTACCTCGTGAAGCCCTTCACCCCCGAGGAGCTTCGCGCGACGGTGCACGCGCGCCTGCGGCGCCACGCGGCCCTCGACAGCGAGCCGGGCCCGCTGCCGCGCGAGACGCTCCCGTCGGCGCCGCCCGTGGAGGTCGACGGGCTCACCACGCTCGACGGGCGCTTTCGCCTCGATCGCCGCGCGAGCGCGGGCGGCATGGGCACCATCTTTCAAGGCACCGACCTCACCGACAACACGCGCGTCGCCGTGAAGATCGCCACGCGCCAGGACGAGACCCGCGGCGCGCGCCTCATGCGCGAGGCCGACGCGCTCGCGGCCCTCCACGACCCCACCATCGTGCCCTTTCGCCATCGGGGCCGCACCGCCGACGGGGCGCTCTACCTCGTGATGGACTGGCTCGAGGGCCGCGACCTGCACCAGCGCCTCGCGGCGGGGCTCCTCTCGCTCAACGACACGCTCACCGTGGGCGGCCGCGCGGCCACGGCCCTCGCGAGCGCGCACCGCCTGGGCATCGTGCACCGCGACGTGAAGCCCTCGAACATCTTCCTGCGCGACGACCGGCCCGAGCGCGCGGTGCTCATCGATTTCGGGCTCGCCTCGATGCCCCACGCGGCCCCCCTCACGCAGGCCGGCATGGTGCTCGGAACGCTCGGGTACATCGCCCCCGAGCAGGTGCTCCGCCACGACGCGAGCGACGCCCGCACCGACGTCTTCTCGCTCGGATGCGTGCTGTTTCAGTGCCTCACGGGCAAGGTCCCCTTCGCGGCGCCCAACACCCTCGCGGCGCTCGCGAGCGTGCTCCTCGACGAGACCCCGCGCCTGCGCGCCCTCGCGCCCCAGATGCCCGCCTCCCTCGACGCGCTGCTCTGCGAAATGATGACCCGCGACCCCGGGCGCCGACCGCACGACGGCGCGGCCGTTGTCTCGCGCCTCCGCGAGATCATCACGGCCCGCTAGCGCGCCCCGGTGCCGCCGCGCCCCACCGTGGCGTTCTGGATCAACCGCGCTGAGGGCACGTGTGTTGCACCACGCGTCGCTCGCTTTGCCACCGATCACCCGCGAGAGAAAGCACGCGATGGATCCCGCCGACCGTCACACCGCCACCGCGTGTCCCGCGCCGCAGTGGCGTCCGAATCCGCCGGGCTACGTTCGCTCCGACGAGCGCGTGTTCGCAGACCTGTGCGAGGCGCTCATGCGCGAGCGCGACATCGACACCGGCCAGCTGCGCGTGTCGGTGCGCGACGGCGTGGCGACGCTGCAGGGCCGCGCCGCGAGCCGCCGCGACCACGCGCGCGTCGCGCAGCTGGCCGCCGCGGTGCGGGGCGTTCGCGGGGTCGACGACCAGCTCTGCGTCGAGGGTGAAGCACCCGAGCGCGCGCTCGACCCCGCCCTCGCGCACGGCCTCTTCGGCGAGCTCGTGCACGAGCACCGAGGCATCGCGGCGATGTTCGACGACGTGATCGACCGCCGTCGCGACGCGCCCGCCGACCGCGACGCCCTCTTCGCGACGCTCGCCGACGCGCTGCGCTTGCACGCCCTCGTCGAGGCCGAGCTCCTCTACCCCGCCCTCGAGCCCCACGCCCCGGGCGACGTGCGGCGCGCCCGCGAGGAGCACCGCCTCGTCGCGCAGCTCGTGGGCGCGCTCCGCGGCGACGCCGTGGGCGACGACGTGTGGCAGGCGCGCCTCGAGGTGCTCCGCGCCGTCGTCGACCTCCACGCGCGCGGCGAGGAGCATGGACTCTTTCCCCAGTGCCTGCGCGTCCTCTCGTCCGAGCGCGCCGCCGCCCTCCTCGACCGCTACCGGAGCCTGCGCACGCGACACAGCGCGCGCGCCGACGCGCCGCCGATCGCCGTCGTGCCCCGCCGCGAACGCGCCTATCATCCCGCGCCATGCACACCCATCGACGCGCGCGACGGCACGTAGCAACCCTCGCGACGGCCCTTTCTTTCACGGTGCTTTCGAGCGTCTCGGCGGCGCAGACCACGCGCCTCACGCCCTCCGCCGCGCCCACCGGCGGCGCGGTGCGGGTGCAGCCCGGCGCGGCCCCCGAGCCCGCCTCGACGACGGTCACCGCGGGCGGCGCGATCGAGCACCCCGGCTGCGGCGGCTACGTCACCGCACGGCCCCAGCTCGTGCTCAACGTCACCGCCGACGCCCCGTGGCTGCGCGTGTACGCGACCTCGGGCGGCGACACCGCCCTCGCCGTGCTCGCGCCCAACGGCCACTGGCGCTGCGCCGACGACACCTACGGCACCAACCCCGCGATCGACGGCCGCTTTCGCCGCGGCGCCTATCGCGTCTGGGTGGCCACGCCCACGGCGGGCGCCACCGCGAGCGCGGCCGTCACGGTGACCGCGCAGCGGGCCCCCGAAGGCGTCGCGGCCCCCGCCGTGACCGCCGCGCCGCAAGACGCCTTCGGCACCGCCGCGGGCCTCGCGCAGCAGGTGTTGGGCGGCTTCGGCGGCGCGCCCGCGACCCCCCTCGACGCGGTGCTGCGCCAGCCCGACGCGGGCGCGGCCAACCTCTCGCCCGCGCAGCTCACGCAGCTCTCCGAGCTCGCGCGCGCGGGGCTCAACGCGCAGCAGCTCCAGTCGGTGGCGAGCGGGCTCACCGGCGCCGGCGGCGCGCAGCCCACGCTCTCGCCCGCGCAGCTCACGCAGCTCACGCAGCTCGCGCGCGGCGGCAGCGGTCCCGACGCGCTGCAGTCGGCGGTGTCGCAGATGCTCCGCGGCATCGGCACGGCGCACTGACCCGATCGCCCGCGGCGCGCGCCTTGCGAGCGCCCCGCGATGACATCGTCGAACCGCTACGCGCGCTCGCAGGAGCTGCTCCTCCGCGCCCAGGCGCTCATCCCCGGAGGGGTTCACCGCGCGGGGCGCCCGCTCCTCGATCCCGCTGCGTCGCCGCTCTTCTTCGATCGCGGCCTCGGCGCGCACGTGTGGGACGTCGACGGCCACGAGTACATCGACCTCTCCATGGCCGCGGGGCCCTTTCTGCTCGGGTACGCGCGCCCCGAGGTCGACGCCGCGGCCTTCGCGCAGTCTGCGCGCGCCTCGCTCCTCTCGATGAATCATCCCCTCCACGCGACCTTCGTCGAGGCCGTGGTGGCGCGCTTTCCGGGCGCCGCCATGGGGGCCTTCTTTCGCACGGGCTCCGAGGCCGCCGCCGCCGCGCTGCGCATCGCGCGCCGGGCCACGGGGCGCCGCGTGGTGGCCCGCTGCGGCTACCCCGGCTGGGACGACGGATGCGCGCCCGCAGCCCCCTCGGTGCCCGACACGCTCGCCGCGCCCGTGGTCACCTTTCGCGCCGAAGATCCCGCCACGCTCGCGGCGCTCTTCGCGCAGCACCCCCACGAGATCGCCGCCGTGATCGTGGCGCCCGAGACCGTGGTGCCCACCGACGACGAGACCTTTCATCGCCTGCGCGCGCTCACCCACGCGCACGGCGCCGTCTTCGTGATGGACGAAGCGAAGACCGCCTTTCGCACGCCTCCCGGCTCGGTGCAGCGGCGCGTGGGCGTGGTGCCCGACCTCACGTGCGTGAGCAAGGCCCTCGGCAACGGGTGGCCCGTGGCCGCCGTGGTGGGCACGCGCGCGGTGATGGAGTGCGCCGCGCACCTCGACGGATCGGAGAGCCACCACGGTGACACCGCCGCGATGGCCGGGGCCATCACCACGCTCGACCTCATCGAGCGCGAGGGCGCCGCCGAGCACGCGTTTCGCCTCGGCGAGCGCCTCATCGAGGGCATGAACCAGCTCGCGCGCAACCACGAGCTCCCCGCGGTGGCCTACGGCGAGCCGCTGCCGCCGATGCCCTTCTTTCGCTTCACGCACCCCGACGGCGCGGTGAACGCGCGCGTCGCCGCCACCTTCTACGGCCACGCGTACGAGCACTGCGTGCTCATGCACCCGCGGCACCTGTGGTTCATGAGCCTCGCGCACACCGACGACGACATCGACCGCGTGCTCGACGTGTGCGACGACGCCATGGCGCGCGTGCGCGCCGAGCACCCCGACGCGCGCGGGCGCTGACCTGCCCTGCGCCGACAGGGCGCGGCGGCATCGCGGCCCCCTCGCTGGCCTTCACCCCACAAGCGGTCGTGCGTCGAAGTCTGAACGATCGCAGACAGGCCCCCACCCCACGCTACCGCGCGCCCCGCCCCCGCGGTGCGCTCATCGTTGCTCTCATTTCTTCGCGCGGCCTTTCTCTGTAGGCCTGCGCAGTGCTCGCAGGAGTTCGACGGCCGCCGCGATCCTGTCGAGGCCACGTCCGACGGTGACCTTGCCGG
>CAISKJ010000092.1 GCA_903885885.1 uncultured delta proteobacterium | reverse complement strand
GCCACCTCGAACGCCACCTGCCCTGCCGACACCCAGACGCCCCATCCCTCGTACCCCGTGCCGAGCTTCGCAACGTAGAACGACCCGGGTTCGGAGAAGTCGCAATCATCGACACGCAGCCAGAACTCGACGCTGAACGCCGAGGGCGTGAGGGCCGGATCGTTCGGGACCATGAAGTAGCCTGACTTCGAGTAGCGGGTCGCGTTGCCGCTCGCCGGGAACAGGCCGGGACTGTTCTGCTCGACCGTCCCTCCCGTGAGCGTCCCGACGCGACCGCCGGCGACGTCCGACACGGTCGTGCCGGTGATTTCGTCGAAGGGCCAGTACGCGACAGCGCCGTCGGAACCCACCGCCGCGGCGTATTCCAGCGCGCACGTCGCCGAGCACCCATCGCCGCCCGCGACGTTGCCGTCGTCGCAGCCCTCGCCCGTGCCCACCACGCCGTCGCCGCAGCGCACGGCGCACCCGCCGGCGGCGCACGTCTGCCCGGCGGGGCACACCGCTCCGCATGCGCCGCAGCCCGGCGACGACGCGCGAAGGTCGACCTCGCACCCATCGGACGCGAGGCCGTTGCAGTCCCCGAAGCCGGCCGCACAGGCCCGGCCGCATCCGCCCGACCCGCAGAACGCCACCTGGTTCGCGCCCGCCGTGCAAGCCAGCGCGCAACCCCCGCAGTTCATGGGATCGAAGCGCGTGTCGACGCACATCATCGAGCACTCGGTCAGCCCCGCCCCGCACGACACGGTGCACGCCCCCGCAGTGCAGATCTCTCCGGCTGCGCACGCATTTCCACAGGTCCCGCAGTGCACGCGATCGGAGGTCAGCGCCGCCTCGCAACCGTTCACCGACACTCCGTCGCAGTCGGCCCACCCCGTCGCGCACGCCCCGAGCGCGCAGGCCCCGGCGACGCAGGTCGATGCCGCGTTCGGCACGGCGCACACGCCACCGCAGCGTCCGCAGTTCGTCGCGTCGCTCCGCAGGTCGGTCTCGCAACCCGTCGCCGGGTCGAGATCGCAGTCCCCGAAGCCCGCGCCGCACGCGAGACCGCAGGCGCCGCCGCTGCAGAATCGAGTCGAGTTCCGGCCGGATGGGCACGACACCCCGCAGGCGCCGCACGCCGCAGCGTCGCCCGACAGGTCACGACAGGTCCCCGAGCACTCCGTGAGCCCCGCCCCGCAGGAGGCGCGACAGCTCCCCGCGCTGCACACCTGGCCGGCGCCGCACGCCCGCCCGCATCCGCCGCAGTTCGCCCGATCCGTCGCGAGGTCGCGACACACGCCGGAACACACGTCGAGCCCCGCCCCACACGAGGGCTCGCACGCGCCCGCGCTGCAGACCTCGCCCGCGGCGCGCACGCGCCCGCAGGCTCCGCAGTGGAGCCTGTCCGTCGAGGTGTCACGGCACACACCGCTGCAGTTGGACAGGCCCCCGCCGCACGAGACGGTGCAGACGCCCGACGCGCAAACCTGTCCCGATGCGCACGCGCTGCCGCACGCGCCGCAGTGGGCGCGGTCGCTCTGGAGGTCACGGCATACGCCGCTGCAGGAAGACAAGCCCGCACCGCACGAGGTCTCGCAGACGCCCGCGCTGCAGACCTGCCCCGACGCGCAGGCATTGCCGCACGCGCCGCAGTGGGCGCGGTCGGTGCGCAGCGAGGCCTCGCAGCCGTTGGCCGCGTTGCCATCGCAGTTCGCCCACGCGGGATCGCACGTGCCGAGGACGCACGACGACGCCACGCACGAGGACGACGCGTTCGGAGCGCTGCAGACCCGACCGCACGCGCCGCAGTTGGACGCGTCCGAACCGAGCCGGGCCTCGCAGCCGTCGAGCACGCGCCCGTCGCAGTCCCCGAAGCCTGCACCGCAGGTGAAGCCGCACGCCCCGTCGCGGCAGTAGCGCGCGCTGTTCGCAGGCTCGGGACACGAGAGGCCGCACGCGCCGCAACTGGCCGGGTCGGTCGCGACGCTTCGGCACACCCCACTGCACGCCGTGAGCGCGGCGTCGCACGACGCCTGGCACACCCCCGCGCTGCAGACCTGGCCGGCCCCGCACGTCACGCCGCACCCGCCGCAGTTCGCACGATCGGTGAGCACCGACGCCTCGCAACCGGTGGCGGCATCACCGTCGCAATTCGCGAAGCCGCCCCGGCAGCTCCCGAGGGCGCACGCGCCGGCGACGCAGGAGGAGACGGCGTTCGGTGCAGTGCACACGGCTCCGCAGCGGCCGCAATTCGCGGCATCGCTCCGCAGGCCCGTTTCGCACCCGGTGCTCGGGTCACCGTCGCAGTCCCCGACCCCCGCGGCACACGACAGACCACACGAGCCGCCGCTGCAGAAGCGGGTACCACCCGGCCCCACCGGACACGACGTGCCGCACCCGCCGCAGTGGCCCGGGTCCGAGGAGAGGTCGCGACACACGCCGCCGCACACCGAGAGGTCGTCCCCACACGACGCGCCGCACACCCCCGCGCTGCAGACCTGGCCGGGCCCGCACGAGACCCCGCAACCTCCGCAGTTGGTCCGATCCGTGGCCAGCTCCCGACACACGCCGCTGCAGTTGACGAGGCCCGCGCCGCACGACACCTGGCAAGCGCCCCCGCTGCAGACCTGACCGGTCGCGCACGCAAGGGCGCATCCGCCACAGTGGGCGCGGTCCGTCGTCACGTCGCGGCACACCCCTGAGCATTCCGTCAGCCCCGAGGCGCAGCTCGTCGCGCATTCCCCTCGGGCACACAGCTCGCCCCCGCCGCAGTACTGCGAGCACGCACCGCAATTGGCGTGATCGGTGGCGAGGTCACGACACACGCCGTCGCAGTTGGCGAGGCCGCCCCCGCACGACACCTG
>CAISKJ010000091.1 GCA_903885885.1 uncultured delta proteobacterium | reverse complement strand
GCAGGTGCCCGCGGTGCACGTGGTGCCCGCGCAGCAGTCCTGACCGCCCGCGAGGCAGATGCTGCCGCGCGGCTGGCAACGGCAGGTGCCCATCGCTGCGCCGGCCGTGCGCTCGCAGAGCATGCGGCCGCAGCACTCGACGTCGGCGAGGCACGACTCATTGGCGCGGCGGCACACGCAGTTGCCGCCCGTGCAGAGCTCCGCGCCGCAGCACTCGACGCTGCTCATGCAACTGACCTGGGGCTCAGTGGTGGTGAGCGCCGGGTAACGGCAGCAGCGATTGCCGAGGCCCGCCGACTCGGGGCGGCAGTTGAAGCCCTCGCAGCACGCCCCGCCGTCGCCCGTACCGCATGTTTCGCCAGGTGCCGTGCAACCGGGAACGAGGCAGCGCCCGCCGCGGCACTCGAGCCCCGAGCAGCAGCCCCCGCCGCCGCCCGTGCCCGCATCGCCGCCCGCGCCGGCCGTGCATGCCTGATTGCGCGCGCGGCACGCGCAGGTGCCCATGGTCGACATCGGCGTGCCCGTGGGACGGTTGCACGCGGCGCCGTTGCAGCAGTCGGTGTCGGTGATGCACGAGGCTTCGGCCGCGCGGCACTCGCAGCGCCGCGTGGTGGTGTTGCAGAGCTGCCAGCCGCAGCAGTCGAGCTGCGCCGTGCACGCGCCCCCCGCGTTGTGGCAGCACGTGCGAATGCCGCCCGGTTGCTCGGCGCAGCTGTAGTCGCCGCAGCAACGTTGGCCCGCCGCGCAGGTCGCGCCGCCGGCGATGCACACGCCGCCGTCGCCGCCGTCGGTGCGCGGCGCGTCGGTGCTGCCGTCGGTGCGGGGAATGTCGACCGACACCGTGGCGTCGGTGCCCGTGCCCGCATCGGGGGCCATGGGACGGCACACGTTGCCCGTGCACGTGAGGCCCGAGCAGCACTCGTTTGTCTCCTGGCAGCTGCGGCCCGAGGCCTGGCACGCGCATCGGCCGCCCGTGCAGAGCATGTAGCCGCAGCACTGCAGGTCGGTCGTGCACCCCTGCGCCTGCTGCACGCAGCAGCGCTCGGTGCTGATGATGCGGCGGCACTGCGAGGGCGAGCAGCACATCGCCCCCGAGGTCGATGCGGTGCAGGTGTCGCCGGCGCGCGTGCAGTCGCTGCATACGCCGCCCGAGCACGAGCTGCCCGCGCAGCAGTCGGTGTCGGCGCTGCACGATTGCCCGCGAGGACGGCACGCGCAGCGGCCGCCGACGCAGGTCATCGAACCGCAGCAGTCGGCCGAGGTCGCGCAGGTCGCGCTCGCAGCAGCGCACGCGCAGCGGCCGCCGGTGCAGGCCGCGCCGTTGCAGCACTCTGCGCCCGACGAGCAGGCGCCGCCCGCGCGGTTGCAGCAAGTGCCCGCGGTGCCGCTCGTGCTGCCGCTGCTGCAAGAGATCGACGCGCCGCTGCTCGAGGGGCAGCAGCGCGTGCCCGTGGCGCCCGACGAGCACGCCGCGCCCGGGGAGGCGCACGCGGTCCCGGTGCCGCCGTCGGTACCGCTCGGCGCGGTGCACGTGCCGCTGCGGCACTCGAGGCCCGTCGTGCAGTCGGTGTTCGCGGTGCAGGGGCCGCCTGCGCCGCTGCGCGTGCAGCGACCGCTCCGGCACGAGAGGGCGCCACAGCACTCGTTGTCGGTGGCGCAGGTGCCCATCTCGGCGCGGCAGCAGCGGTTCGAACCGTGCGCCGTGGAGCACGTGGTGCCCGACGCGCACATCGGCGTCGCGCCCGGCGTGCAGGCGCCGCCCGCGGGAACGGGCGTCGTCGTGCCGTTCGCGCAGGTCCCGCTCGTACACGTGAGGCCCGAGCAGCAGGCGCTCATCGCGGAGCAGGCGGTGCCTACGCCGTTGCAGCGCTGGCAGAGGCCGCCCACGCACTGGAACGCCGGGTTGGTGCAGGCCGCGCCGCTGGTGCAGCAGCGCTCACCGTCGTTGCCGCACACCGGTGTCGACGACGCGCCGCACTGGCGCGTCATCATGTTGCACGCGAGGCCGGGCTCGCAGGCCGCGGTGCCGCAGCAGGCCTGCCCCATCGCGCCGCAGCCGCTGCCCATGGACGGGCGGCACATGCCGCTGGTGCACGCGAGGCCGGCGTTGCACGCGCTCGCGCCGCAGCAGGCTTCTCCGCTGCCGCCGCAGCTCGCGCCAGGACCAGCGCCGCCGTCCGAACCGCCCATCGAGCTTGCCGCGCAGGTGCCGCTGCGGCAGACCGCGCCCGGGTTGCACGCGAGCGAGCCGCAGCAGGCCTGTCCGACGTCGCCGCACGGGCCAGGGGTGCCGCCGCCGGG
>CAISKJ010000090.1 GCA_903885885.1 uncultured delta proteobacterium | reverse complement strand
CCGCACGCGCCGCAGTGCAGGGGGTTGGTGGCCACGTCGACGCAGCGGTCGCCGCACCACCGCTGGCCTGCGCCGCACGCGCAGCTCCCGGCCACGCACGACGCGCCGCCCGCGCACGACACGTCGCACGCGCCGCAGTGCAGGTTGTTCGACGTGAGGTCGACGCAGCGGTCGCCGCAGCGCGCCTGGCTCGCGGGGCACGCGCACACGCCGCGGCCGCAGCGCAGGTCGCCCGCGCAGGCGCGGCCGCACGCGCCGCAGTGCTGGTTGTCCGAGTCGGTGCGGGTGCACACGCCGTCGCACCGCACGCTGCCGGCGGGGCACGCGGGCTTGGCGGCGTCGTGATCGACGGACGCGTCGTCGGGCGGCCCGCCGTCGCCCCACACGGCCTCACGCGGCGGGCCCTCGAGCGCGCACGAGGCGGTCGCGAGCAACAGGGTGAAGAGGGCGGCGCGCATCAGAACGGCACCTCGAGCGACACGCGCGGGCTCGCCCCCCACGTGGCCGTCAGCCGCGGGGCGGGGCGCTCTTCACGGGATCCGTCCGACGCGACGAGGGCCATCACCGCGCCCCCGCCGACGAGGGCGACGCCGAGCGCCGAGAAGGCCCACGCCATGACGCGCGCCTGCTGGTTGTCGGCGCAGAGGTCTTGCACGGCGCGCGCGTCGAGCGAGGTCGCGGCGCTCGCGCGCTCGCACACGGTGGCCCCGTCGCGCGAGTCGACGGCGTAGCTGTACCGGGCCCACGCGCCCCACGCGCCGGGCGTCGCGGCGGTGGCGCTCACGGCGCGCTGCGACTGGGCATCGGTGTTGGCCCACTGCACGGCGCCCGCGATCATCGCGGCCGCGCCGAAGCCCGCGGTCACCCACCCGACGGTGCGCCACGGCGACGACTCGCCGCGGACCTCGCGCACCTCCACGCGCAGCGCCTCCGAGGGCGGCACAGCGACGGGCGCTGCGACCTCGGCGGCGGCGCGGGGCGCGAGCGCGACCGACACGCGCTCGACGCCGCCGGGGCTCACCGCGACCTCGCGCGAGAGGTCTTCGCGGCCCTCGGCGGTGACGCGCAGCGAGAAGCGCCCCGCGGGCACGCGCACGGGATCGCGCATGGGCAGCACCACCGCGCGCTCGTCGGGCAGGTGGAGCACGGCGCCGGCCACGTCGGCGGTCACCATCACGCTCCCGAGCGTCTGGCGCAGCTGCGTGAGGCGCGCCGTGACGACAGCGCCGTTCTCACGCCACCACGCGGCGTCGAGGTCGCGAAAGGTCATCGCCGTCTGCAGGTGCTGCTCGGCGAGCACGTAGCTCTGCATGCCGAGGAGCGCGAGGCCCATGAGCCCGTTCACCTCGGGGTCCGTCGGGCACTCGCGCATGGCGAAGCGCAGGCCCCGCTCGGCGCCCTCGTAGTCGACGCTCTCGGGACGGGTAAAAATACGGCTCTGCGCGTCTTCGATGCGGGCGCGGTTGTCGTCCGACGCGCACCGCGCCTGCGCCGCCGCCACGGCGGGCATCGACGCGCCCAGCGCGGCGCAGAACGCGAGCGTCACGGGCCTCACGGCGCCGTCCCTCCGCCGACGGGCTGCGCCGGAAGCACGAGCCGCGGCACGGGGATGCACTGCCCGCGGTGAAACATCGCGTCGGGGCCGCAGCGCGTCGCGCGCAGCGCGGTGACACGGCTCGGCGGCGCGACGGGGCGCGGCGGCACGGGCGCGACCGCCACCACGGG
>CAISKJ010000089.1 GCA_903885885.1 uncultured delta proteobacterium | reverse complement strand
GGGGGCGAGCGCGGGCTCTTCACGGGGTACTACGAGCCCGAGTTGCACGGGGCGCGCACGCGCAGCCGTCGGTACCGCGTGCCGCTCTACGGGCGACCGTCGGACCTCGTGTCGCGCACGGCGTCGCACGGCACCGGGCGCCGCGTCGGGGGGCGGCTCCGACCGTACTTCACCCGCGCGCAGATCGTGGCGGGCGCCCTTCGGCGCACGGCGCGGCCCATCGTGTGGGTCGACGACGCCGTCGACGCGTTCTTTCTCGAGATTCAGGGCTCGGGGCGCGTGGTGCTCGAAGACGGCTCGGAGGTGCAGATCAACTATGACTCGAGCAACGGCCACGCGTACGTGCCGCTCGGTCGTGTGCTCATCGAGCGCGGCGCGCTCGCGCGCGGCGGCGTGTCGTTGCAGTCGATTCGCGCGTGGCTCGCGGCGCACCCCGCCGAGGCGCAAGCAGCGATGAACGCCAACCCCTCGTACGTGTTCTTTCATGAGAGCGAGCAGGGCGCGACGGGCTCCGAGGGCGTGGTGCTCACGCCCGGTCGGAGCCTCGCCGTCGACACGCGCTACATCCCCCTCGGCGTGCCGCTCTTTCTCGACGTCGACGCGCTCGAAGGGGTGGGTCCCATTCGACGGCTCGTGGTGGCGCAAGACACGGGCGGCGCCATCCGCGGCGCGGTGCGCGGCGACCTCTTCTGGGGCGCCGGCGCCGACGCGTACGACCGCGCGGGCCGCATGCAGCAGCAGGGGCGCTACTGGCTCCTCGCGCCGCCCCGCGTCGCCGCGCGGCTGCGGCCGTAGCGCTCACCCGCCGGCGCGCAGCATCTCGCAGTGGGGGATGTCGTCTTCGAGGTAGTTGGCGCCCACGCGCGCGAAGCCGAACTCGCCGTAGAAGCGCTCGAGGTAGGCCTGCGCCGAGATGCGCACGGGGGCGCCGGCGAAGTGTGCGGCGACGGCGGCGAGGCCGCGCGCGACGAGCTCGCGGCCGAGGCCCGTGCGGCGCACCTCGGGGGCCGTCACCACGCGGCCGATGGAGCACTCGGCGTACTTCACGCCGGGGCCGAAGACGCGGAGGTAGGCGTCGACGGCGCCGCGCGCGTCGGTGTGCCAGAGGTGCAGCGCCTCGTGGTCGTGGCCGTCGCAGTCGAGGTACGGGCAGTTCTGCTCGATCACGAACACGCGCTGGCGGAGCGCGAGCGCGGCGTAGAGCTCGTCGAGCGAGAGGGCGGCGAAGGGCTTGAGCGTCCAGGTCATCGGTGGGCGGTCAGTGTCGCCTAGCGGGGCGCGCGCGCCAACGGGCCATGCGCCCGACGCGAGCGGCGCTGACAACGCGGCGAACGGTGCTACCCTGCGCGTCCCTTATTTTTTACGAGGGAGAGAGACGACACTCCGATGCTCATCGACGAGATTCGCAAGCGGCGCACCGAGGCCCTGAAGAACCGTGACAGCCTCGCCAAGGAGGTGCTCGGCGTGGCCCTCGGGGAGATCGACACGATCGCCGCGCGCCACGGCCGCGACGCGACCGACGAAGACGTGCTCGGCGTCGTGCGCAAGCTCGTGAAGTCGAACGAGGAGACGCGCGCCGCGGCCACCGACGAGGCCCAGAAGGAGACCCTCACGCGCGAGATCGCCGTGCTCGCGACGCTGCTGCCGAAGACCCTCGACGTGGCCGAGGTGGTCGAGGCCCTCGCGCCCGTGCGCGACGCGCTGCGCGCCGCCGCCAACGACGGTCAGGCCACCGGCGTGGCGATGAAGCACCTGAAGACCGTGGGCGCCGTGGTCGACGGCAAGGTGGTCTCGGCCGCCGTGAAGCAGGTTCGCGCGTAGGTCACACCGCGGGGGCCTGCGCCCTCGCCGCGGCCTTCTCGCGGGCCTCGTCGCGCGCGAAGAGGCAGCACTCGCTCCCCGCGGGGAAGGCCCGGC
>CAISKJ010000088.1 GCA_903885885.1 uncultured delta proteobacterium | reverse complement strand
GGGCGTGTCAACCTGCGCCGACGCTTGCAGTCACGCGGGACGTTCGGGACGCTGCCGCGAAGCGGCTTCGTTCAACATCCGTTACGCGCGGTGATGGTATAGGGGCGCCGGAGGGGGCTTGACGGCTGGCGTCATTGGAGGTCCTGTGCGCCGAAACTCCGCGGCCTCGTCGGGTGAGCTGCGCGCCACAGCGTCGAGGACGATGAGGGTGCGCTTGCCCTCCCGCAGATCGCCGCAGGCCTCCTTGCCGTAGGCGCCATCGAGCGCGGCGAGGTTCAGCACGTCATCGTGGATCTGGAACGCGATCCCGACCTCGATGGCGAATCGCTCGATCGCCCAGAGCCGCGACTCATCGACGTGGTGCGAGGCCGCGATGGCACCGCAGAGCATCGGAGCGACGAAGGTGTACCAGCAGGTCTTTTGATACACGAGGCGGCGGTAGTCTCGAGGGGTGAGATCCCAGGTGTCGTCACGGATCCAATCGAGTTCGACGGCCTGCCCCTCTGCCGACTCGCGGGCCATGCGCGACACGACGCGAAGGACGCGGAGCGCCCGTCCGAGGCCGAGGCGCTCCACGTTGTCGAGCAGCGGATCGAGCGAGGCGGCCAGCATCGCGTCGCCCACGTTCACCGCGATGGGAACCCCGTACACGAGGTGGAGCGCCGGCCCCCCGCGGCGCATGAGCGACCCGTCTTCGACGTCGTCATGGGCGAGGAAGGCGTTGTGATAGAGCTCGAGCGCCACGGCGGTCGGCAGGGCCTGCTCGACACGTCCCCCGAGCGCGCGGCACGTCGCGAGGCAGAGCGCGGGCCGCAGGGCCTTGGCCTCTTGCAGCGGATACTCGAGCATTCGATCGTAGAGGCGTCGCGCGCGCCATCGCGGAGCCACCATCGCGCGAAGGTGCTCGATGACGAGCGCGCGACAGGAGGCGAGATAGCGCTCGAAGCCGATCCCCTCGCTAGACGCGTCATCCGTCATCGTCGTGACGGAGGGGCGTATCACAGAACCTCCACCCGTCGGAGGCGCATCGCGTGTGGCCTTCGCGCTGAGCGACGGAGCTTCTGATCGGGGTCTTCCGCGAAGGCCCCGCGGCGAGGGGCGCATGGGAGTTCGAAGGCGCCTTCGTAGATCGCGTCGCACACGACGGAGGCGTCGGGAGCGCCACGATCCGTCACCTTCTCGGTGGCAGCGCACGATCGACACCGACCGCTGCGAGACGCGGAGGTAGTCTGTCAGCGACGGGAGGCGCCGTGTTCGACTTCGGCGACACCCCGATCATCGGCGTGTAGCGCGCGCCCGAAGGGCATGGCACCCCGACCTACGCGCGCGGGATTGCTGGCGGGGACATCGGCCGCGCCGCTTGCCCCTACGGGTAGAAGGTCGCGAGCATCGGCGTGCCCGGCGTGCGCACGAGGTGATCGAGGCCGGTGACGTTGAGGAAGCCCGTGCCAGCGTAGCCCCAGCAGTCGACGGTGCCGTCGGTGCCGAGCGCGCAGACGGCGCTCCCGTTGCCGAGCGGCATCACGCGCGCGTACGGCCGCGTCGCCACGGCCCGCAGCGTCGTCGGCCCCGCGGCAGGAACGACCTGCGTGAGGTACGTGAGCGGGACGTCTTCCGCGTATCGGCCGTTGCCGAGGGCGCCGTAGGTGTTGTCGAGGCCGCACGACACGACCCCCCCCACGACCATGCAGTTGTAGGGCACCGTCGCCGATCCGTTGTCCGACGCGGTCGCCACGTCGTCGATCGTCCCGGTCACGGTCCCCCGGGGGTTGGCGTAGCCCGCGCGTTCGCCGCTCGCGAGTCCGGCGGCGCCCCACGCGACGAGCGAGTTGTCGGTGAGCTGCGCGAGGCACGCGGAGGCCGTCTGGCACCAGAGGCGACGTACGCCCGTGAGGTTCGAGCGCACCGTGAGCGACGCGCGCGCGTCCTGCACCGCGGTCGGAACGAGCCGGTTCGTGGTGGTGCCGTCGCCGATGGCGCTGGCGCGGTTGTCGCCCCAGCACCAGACCTCGGACGCCGCCGTCAGCGCGCAGCTGTGAAAGGTTCCGAGCGCGAGCGACGCCACCGCGCCGAGGCCCGTGACGGCGGTCGCGGCGTTGCGGTTGAGGTAGCTGTCGTTGCCCACCTGCCCGTAGAAATTGTAGCCCCAGCACTGGACGCTCTGCGCGCCCGAAGGGCCGACGAGGGCGCAGTTGTGGAGGCCTCCCACGGAGTAGTCCGCGACCGCGCCCGTGAGCCCCACGACGGGCGCGGGCGTCGGGACCAGCGTCGTGGTGAGCCCCGTGCCGAGCTCCGCGTCCGGGTTGTATCCCCAGCAGTAGAGCCCGCCGGTGCGCTGCTGCGCGCAGAAGTGGTACGCGCCGCCGCGCACCGACGAAGCCGCTTCGGGGAGGCGCACCGTCACGACGCCCTGGAGCTCACCGCCCGCGCCGCCGTTGGTGTTGGCCCCGCTCGTTCCGTTGCCGAACTCTCCGTTCGCGGCGCCGTCGTACGACGACCAGCAGCGGATCACGCCCGCCGCGTCGAGCGCGCACATCGTCGAGCGCGTCGCCGCCAGCGCCGTGATCCCCGTGAGGGAGGCGACGCGGCGCGGGAGGTTCTGCTGTTCGTGGTGGATGCCCACCTGACCGGTCTCGTCGCGGCCCCAGCAGCGCACCGTCGCGTCGCCCGCGAGCGCGCACGCGAAGCCGTCGCCGATGCCCACCGACGTCTGGCCCGTGAGCGTCCCCGCGGCGACGGGCGTCGAGCGTGACGTGCGCGTGCCGTCGCCGAGCTGCGCGAAGCCGTTGCTGCCCGCGCAGCGCACCGCGCCGCCCGCGAGCAGCGCGCAGGTGGAGTGACGCCCCATCGAGATGCGCGCGGCGTTGTTCCACGCGGGCGCGGCGGTGGGGGTCGGGTGGTTGGTGGTGGTGCCGTCGCCGAGCTCGCCCGAGGTGTTGAGGCCCCAGCAGAGCACCGCGCCGTCGGCGCGTCGAACGCAGGTGTTCGCGTCGCCCGCCCACAGCGCCACGGCGTCGGAGATGCCCGCCACGCGCACCGCCGTGGTGCGCTGCGTGGTCGTCCCGTCGCCGAGCTGCCCCGCCGCGTTGTCGCCCCAGCAGAACACGGCCCCGTCGGAGCGCAACGCGCAGCTGTGATTGCTGCCGACGGCGACCGACGCCACGCCCGACAGCCCCGTGACGTCCACCGCGGCGCTCGAGGCCACCGACGACCCGTTGCCGAGCTGCCCGCGCGTGTTGTCGCCCCAGCACACGGCGTGACCGTCGCGCCTCGCCGCGCACCCGTGGCTGTACCGATAGCTCACCTGCCGCGCGTCGGTCACGCCGCTCACCGCGCTCGCAAACGGAACCGCCGCGGCCACCGACCAGCACACCACGTGGCCGTCGCGGTTGGCCCCGCAGCCCGCGGCCGAGGCCATGCTCACACCGAAGGACGACACGATCACCGGGTCGCCCATGAGCCCGATGATGCGCCGCGGGACGGACGACTGCGGCGGCGTCGTCGCTCCGCCCCAGCACGAGACGTAGCCGCTCTCGTAGCGCACGCAGCCGACGTTGCTGCCCGTGTCGACGTCCACCGGTCGCGCGCAGCGCCCCGGCGGCGAGGCGCCCGTCGACACGCAGCCCCCCGTGCACGTCGCGCCGCACGCGCCGCAGTTGTCGGGGTCCGTCGCGAGGTTGACGCACACGCTCCCGCAGCGCGTGAAGGGCGCCGCGCACACCGGCTCGCACGCGCCCGCGGTGCAGCGCTCGGTGGCGCCGCACTCTCGCGCGCACGCGCCGCAGTTGAGGTTGTCGCTCGCGACGTCGACGCAGGCGCCGCCGCACGCGCGCAGCGTCCCGCAGTCGGCCTGACACGTCCCCGCGCGGCAGAACTGCCCGTCCGCGCAGCGCGTCCCGCAGGCGCCGCAGTTGTTGGAGTCGGAGGTCACGTCGACGCAGAAGCCCGAGCACGCCGCGCGCCCCGTCGGGCACGCGCACGCGCCCGCCACGCAGGTCTGAAACGCCGGGCAGCGGGTGCCGCACGCGCCGCAGTTGCCGCGGTCGGTCTGGAGGTCGACGCAGGCGCCCGCGCAGATCGTCCGCCCCGCGCACGCGAACGTGCACGCGCCGCCGATGCAAGACTGCCCGACGCCGCACACGGTCGCGCACGCGCCGCAGTTGTTCGGGTCGTTGCGCACATCGCGGCACGCGCTGCCGCAGAGCATGTTGGGCGCCGCGCAGGCCGACGTGCACACCCCGGCCGCGCACACCTCGCCCGCGGCGCAGGCGCGCGCGCAGTCGCCGCAGCGCTGCCCGTCGGTCTGGAGGTCGCGGCACACGCCCGCGCAGGCGGTCTGCCCCGCGCGGCACGAGGCCACGCAGCTCCCCGCGGCGCAGCGCGTCCCGTAGGGGCACGCGACGCCGCACGCGCCGCAGTGGGCGTTGTCGTTCATGGTGTCGCGGCATGCGCCGGCGCACGCGGTCTGCCCGGCCTCGCAGGTGACCTGACACGCGCCCGCGACGCAGCGCTCGCCCGCCGCGCAGGCGTTGCCGCAGCGCCCGCAGTCTTCACGTCTCACGGTGAGGTCGTGGCACGTGGTCCCCGCGCAGCGCGCGAGCGTGCCGCCGCAGGGCATGAGCACGCACACGCCGCCCTCGCAGGTCTCGCGCGTACCGCAGGCGTGCCCGCACGCGCCGCAGTTGGCCTCGTCGGCCACGGTGTCGATGCAGCGCTCGCCGCAGCGCGTGAGCTCGGGGCCGCACACCGCGGCGCACGTCCCCGCCGAGCAGAACGTGCCCGCGGCGCACACCGTCCCGCACGCGCCGCAGTTGTTGTTGTCGACGCGGACGTCGGCGCAGTAGCGCATCGGACCGGCCCCGCAGAGCGTGATCCCCGCGGCGCACTGCACGTCGCAGCGCCCGGCGGCGCACACGAGCCCCGCGCCGCACGCGTTGCCGCACGCGCCGCAGTTCGCCTGGTCGCTGTCGGTGTTGATGCAGCGCCCGGCACAGAGAGACTGACCGACGCCACAGGGGCCGCGACAGACGCCCGCGACGCAGACCTCGCCCATCGCGCAGGGGGTGACGCAGCCGCCGTCGCCCGACGCGTCGCCATTGTCGGGGGGGAGTGAGACGTCCGCGCCGAGGTCGACCGTGGCGTCGGCGACGGGGCGCGCCTCATCGGCGCACGCGGAGAGGAGCGCGACGGCCGCGACGAGGGAGAGCCAGCGGGCTGTGATGAGCGTGGGCATGGGTCGGTTGCTCTTCCTTGTCTCTCAGAGTGAAACCGGGTTGCCCGGCGTGCGCACGCGGGGGTCGACGCCCACCGCGTACATGAAGCCGCTGACGGCCGACCCCCAGCAGTCGACCAGACCGTCGGTGCGCACCGCGCACATCACGCCGGTGAGCCCCCACGAGCCGGTGTCGCTCGGCGCTGCGACGTCGATGTACGTGCGGCCCCCGGCGACGCGCGCGTTGGTGCAGTTGGCGACGTTGTAGCCCGCGGCGCCGGCGCAGCCAACGGTCGGCTCGGTGTAGTTGGTGTACGCGCCCCAACCCGAGAGGCCGTACTCCGAGTGGCGGTTGTTGTAGAGCACGCCGGCGGACGTGAGCGCAGCGGTGCCGCTGGCGTACAGCGCGCTAACTCCGACCCGCCCGGTGGCCGGCCGGCCGATGCCCGAGAGGGGGAAGTACCCGACCTCGGCGGCCGTGAGGAAGTGGCACCCCGATCCCTGAGCGTCGCACTGTAGCGAGTCGATGCCCGTCAGCGGGACGGCGCTGGAGAGCGTGGAGGTCGCGCCGAGCACGGGCGTCGGGAGGGGGCTGTTGGTGGTGACGAGGTTGCCGAGCTCGTAGCCGATGTTGCGCCCCCAGCACTTCGCGGTTCCGTCGGAGAAGCGGGCGCACGAGGAGTTGGCCTGCATCGAGAGCTGCGCGATGCCCGTGAGGGGCCCGGTGCCCGCGCTGTTGAGCAGCGTGACGGGCGTGAGCTGGTTGACATAGCCGCCGTTGCCGACCTGCCCGAAGGGGTTGTAGCCCCAGCAGCGCGCGGTGCCGTCGCCGAGGAGCGCGCAGGTGTGGTAGCCGCCCGCGCGGATGTCGACGACGCCGGTGAGGCCCGGCACCGCGAGCGGGACGTTGGAGTTGGTGATGGAGCCCACGCCGAGGGCGCCCACCTCGTTGTATCCCCAGCACGACACGAGGCCGCCCGTTCGCCGCGCGCAGGTGTGGTAGTAGCCCGACGAGATCTGGACGGCGTCGGTGAGGCCTACGACGGGCGCCGGGGTCTGCGAGACCGCGCTGCTCCCGTTGCCGAGCTGGCCGTACGCGTTGCCGCCGGGATTGCCCCAGGAGACCACGGTCCCGTTGCGACGGAGCACCGCGACGTGGCGGTAGCCGGCCTCGATGGCGATGGCGTCGGTGAGGCCGATCACGGGCGTCGGAGTCGGGAGGTTCTCGTGGTGCGAGCCCGTCTGGCCGTAGTCGTCGTGACCCCAGCAGCGCACGATGCGAGGCGATTCCTGGAGCGCGCAGGTGAGGGAGTAGCCCGTGTGCACCTGACGCTGGCCGGTGAGCGTACCCACGCGGCGCGGCGACGAGGTCGCGCTCACGTCGCCGAGGCCCAGCGCGCCGTCGCTGCTCGCACCCGAGCACCACACCTCGCCGCGGAGCACGGCGCAGGTGACGTTGGCGCCCATCGAGAGCGACGTCGCCCCGGCCCACGCGGGGGCCGGCGTCGGCGAGTAGCGCTGCGCGGTGTCGCCGAGGCCGAGCTCGCCGCTGCCGTTGCGACCCCAGCACAGGATCACGCCGTCGCCGCGTCGCGCGCACACGTTGTCGTAGCCCGCCCAGATCTCGCGCACGTCGGAGAGCCCGGGGACGCGCGTCGGTTGCGCGGGCTGCGCGGCGGTGGTGCCGACGCCGCGCTGGCCGACGGAGTTCTCTCCCCAGCAGAAGACCTCGGCGCCCGTCGTGAGCCCGCAGATGACGCTCCCCCGTTGGCGATCGCCCGCACGTTGGCG
>CAISKJ010000087.1 GCA_903885885.1 uncultured delta proteobacterium | reverse complement strand
TCAGGCCGCCGATGCCGAAGATCACGTAGGCCATGTTCTTGTCTTCGCGCCCCACCATCGCCGAGAGCGCGCCGACGAGCGCGTACATGATGAAGGCCTTGGGCTGGTCGAGCTGCTCGAAGCTCCACGCCTTGCGGCGCACCTGCGGGTGATACCCAATGAGCGCGCCGAGGAGGGCCGCGAGGCCCAGCACCACCATCACGTCGGCGAGGTACCAGGGGTTCGAGAGCCCGGCCCATCCCTGCAGCAGCTCGCGCGACGAGAACGTCGCCGCGCGCGACGCGTCGCCGAGGGCATCGTGCTGCGCGAGCGCGATCGAAGGCGTGAGCGCGGCGACCGCAAGTGCCACCGCGCGGAGGAGAGATGTCTTCGTCACGACCCTAGATGGACGCGGATGCGCCCGCGCATCAAGCTTTCATGCGCCGTCGTCGCCGCGCTCAGCGCGGGAGGTCGTGGGCGCACCGCACGCCGAAGCGCACGTACCGGTTGTCGGGCGGCGCGGTCCCGCGGTCGGCCGCGCGCATGTCGCCCATGCCACCGTAGAAGCTCAGTCCCCGGAGGGTGCGCGGCGTGTCGGCGGGAAACTCGGGCGTGAGGTTCGCGAGGGGATAGGGCGCGCGATAGTAGCCCCAACAGTCGAGGGTCCACTCTTCGGCGCCGCCCGCGAAGTCGTCGTGACCCCAGAGCCCTCGCCCCGTCGGGTGCGAGCCCACGGGCGCGAACGCGTCGTTCATCGTGGTGCAGTCGTGCCAGGGGGCGACGCGTGCGCAGTCGGGCTCGGCGTTGCCCCAGGGGTACACCCGGTTCTCCTCGCCGCCCGCCGCGGCACGCTCCCACTCGGCCTCCGTGGCGAGGCGCCCCCCATCCCAGATGCAGAACGCGAAGGCCTCGTACCAGTTGAGGCATCCCATGGGGCGCTCTTCGTTGGGGCCCGGCGCGTCGGTCCAGCTCTCGGCGCCCCCGGCGCAGTGCAGGCGGCTCACCGCTTCGACGCGCGTCTGGGCGAGGTGCTCGTTCCACGCGGGCTGCCAGCCGCTCGCGGGCACCGACGCATTGGCGCCGGCCCCCTCGGGCAGGGGGGCACCGTTCCACGCCTCGAGGAAGGCGCGAAAGCGCCCGACGGTGACCTCGTAACGGTCGAGCGAAAACGCCGGGACCACAAGCCGATGCTCGGGCAGCTCTTCGGGGTTGGTCACCGGAAATTGATCGATGCCGTCGACGGACCGACCCATGAGCACGGCGCCCTCGGGCACCGCGAGGGTCTCGCAGCACGACCCGCGCGCCGTCGGCAGACCACACTGCAGTCCCGCCTGACACGAAGCCCCCGGACTCTGCGGGAGGACGGCCACATCGCGCGCGCCCCCATCGATGGCGAGGCCGCCATCGCCCGAGCCTGCGTCGAACGGCCCCGCGGCGTCTTCGTCGCGCGGCGTAACGCCCCCGTCGGCGAGAGGTGTTACGTCTCGGGTGAGGGGTATGTCGGTAGAGAGCGACGATGAAACGTCGGTGTTTTCTGTCGATAAGCGATCGTCGGTCGAGGCGTCTCTGGAGATGGCACCCTGAAGACCGACGTCTTCGGACACCCCTGTGACACGCACGCCGCTGCGCACGGCGGACTCACCCCAACACCCCGAGAGCGCGAGCACAATCGTGACGAGGCGCGGCGCCGCGTACGCAGATGTCGCGGAGATTGTGCCGCGATGAAGGCGGATTTCCCGATGACGCATGACACCTTCGGCGTCGCGGCGCGCGCTCACCGTTAAGGGTTTGCGCACAGCCTCGCGGGGCGAGCCTGCGCACCCTACCGGGGTGCGCTCGCCTGCGATTGCGATGTGCTTTCATGTCCTAAAAGCAACGGGCCTTCAAGCGTGTTGCCCTATCTTCATCCATTAAAGTCGAGGGCTCTACGCTGGCGCCTGCGTCCATCGCTCCGCGCTCGCAAATCAATGCGTAGCGGGTGTGCGGAGTGCTGCGCACAGCGCGCCCCCGAGCGTGGGTGTGGTGAGAACAGCACAGGCGATTCACCGTGCTTCGCGGGCCGTCCAATCGGAGCAATTTCTCGCACGGCGTTGTCGAGCGCCGCGCGAGGTGCACGAGGGCGGCGGCGCGCGTTCGCACCAACCGCTGCGATTCGCTGGCGTCGCGTCGTCGGGCGCCGATGCGCAGACCACGTGTCACCGCCCCGCCGCGGCGCCGCGCACCCCCGACCGCAGCGGACGCCCGCAGCGACAGGCGGAGCATGGCCCACGCGTGAGGGGCAACCCCAGGGCTGGCGCATTGTTTCTCATGTGATTTCACGGGTTAGCAGTCCACGCAGATACGCCTCGTCCCAGCCCGCACGCTTGCGTTTGCGTTGGATGCCGGCCTTGAACGACGTGTCTTCTTTG
>CAISKJ010000086.1 GCA_903885885.1 uncultured delta proteobacterium | reverse complement strand
TGGGGCACGCGCGGTGTATCTTGGGGCGCCCGTCGCTCCAGGTTTGCGGGCACACACACGATGCCACCGATGGATTCCATCAAGCCCCACGCTGTTGTACCGCTCACCGGGCTGGTGGTGTTCGAGCAGTATGAAACGGGCGCGACGCTCGCGAGCGAGCCGCGCGGCGAGAGCTACATCGGGCATCCCCTCGACGGCGCGCCCGACGTGGTGCTGCGGTACATGTCACACCCGGTGTTCGCGAGCGCGGCGCGCGCGACCTGGGGCGCCATTGGCGACCGCTTCGAGCGCTTGTGCGTGATCGAGCACGCCAACGTGGAGCGGGTGCTCACGGGCGGCGTGGTGCGCGCGCGCCGTGAAGACCTCTTGTGCGTGGTGACCGAGCGCGTGGGGGGGCACACGCTCCAGTCGTACCTGCGCGTGAACGGTGCGCTCGCGCCGGCCGAGGCGCTCGCGGTCGCGCGGCGCATCGCGCACGGGCTCATCGCCGCGCACCAGGCGGGCGTGGTGCACGGCGACCTGCGCGCGTCGAACGTGCTGCTCACGGGCCCCCCCGACGAGGCCGACGCGATGGCGCCGTGGCCGGTGCTCACCGACGTGGGGCTCAACAACCTGCTCGCGGCCGCGCTCGGCGGCGAGCTCTCGATGCGCGAGCTCGCGTGGGCCCCCGAGTCGGCGGCGCCCGAGCAGATTCGCGGCGAGCCCGCCACGGTGGGCACCGACGTGTACGCGCTCGGGCTCTTGCTCTACCGCATGCTCACGGGGGCGACGCCCTTCGCCAGCGAGAACGCGAGCGAGATGCTCATCGCGCAGCTCTCGCGCCCGCCGCTGCCCCTGCGCGACCGGATGACCACGAAGGTGCCCGCGTCGGTCGAGGCGCTCGTGCTGCGCTGCCTCGCGAAGGCCCAGCAGGAGCGCTTCGCGTCGATCGCCGCGGTGCTCGAGGAGCTCGAGGCCTGCGAGGCCGAGCTGCGCACCGGCGTGGCCGCGCCGCGCCGCCCGCGCACGCCGCAGGAGGTGGCGCGCCTCGACACGGGCGAGGTGGTCTCGGCCCGCGTGTCGAGCATGCGGCTCATCGGCGACGGGCGCGCGCGCCGCAGCGCCACGCCCCTCGAGACGCCCCGCAAGGGGCGCCTCCAAACGATGCAGGGGCCGAAGTTTCACGGCACCGGCGAGGAGGTGGCAGGGCCCGCCCAGGCCGCGCCGCAGGCGACCGCGACGGGGCCGCTCGCGGCCGCGCCCGCGATCGCGCAAGATGCCACGGCGCCCTTTCCGGCGATGCGCGACGAGCACGATCACGTGGCGCGGGCGATGCGTCCGCTCGCGGCCGCGGTGGTGGGGCTCACGCTCGTGTGCGGCCTCCTGGGCGGCTATGTGCTCGCGTCGTTTCAGCGCCCCGCGGGCGCGGCTGCTGCGGCTGCGCCTACGCGCACCAGCGCGGCGGCGCTCGTCGCGCGCCCGTCGTCGCGCACGGTGCGGGTGCGCGTGCGCACCAACACGCCGGCCGCCCAGGTGATGCTCCGCGGCCGCGCGTACCCCGCGCCCATGGTGGCCGAGATCGCCACGGGCACGGCCCCCGAGATGATCGAGGTGGTCGCGCCGGGCTACGAGCCGCGGCGCATGTGGATGCCCCTCACGGAGCACGTCGACGCGCAGATCGACCTCGCGCCCGTCGCGCCCGCGGCGCCCGTCGTGGCGCTCGCCGACGGCGGCGTCGCCCCGCACCGGTCACACCGCTCGCACCGCGCGCATCACGCGAGGCACCGCGCGCCCTGACGCCGCGCGGTCGTCGGTCACGCGGTTCGGGGGCGCCACCGGTGAGGGCCGCTCAGAGGTTGCCCTTCACCAGTCGGTAGATCGCGTAGGTGAGCAGCGCGAGGCCCGCGCCCTTGAGCGCCAGGGCGAAGGGCTCGAAGCCCGACCGGCGCGCGTCGCGGTTGCCCGCTACGCCTCCGCCGAGGGCGAGCAGCACGAATCCGCCAGCGAGCATCGCGAGAAAGCTCCGGGTGTCCACCGCGCGAGCATCGCAGCGAGGGCGGCGCGCGCGCAACGGTGCGCTCAACACCCGCTCAGTCCCACCCGCGCAGGCGGCGCTTGATGCGCGCCGTCCACGCGCGAAAGGCGTCGCGGCGCAGCGTGGTGAGCACCATCACCGCGAGGATGGCGAGGCCCGACAGCGACAGCAGGAGGAAGCCCACGCGGTGGTCGCGGAGCCCCGCGTGCACGAGGTTGGCGCCCACGTCGAGCACCAGAAACCCGAGGCCCAGCGCGAGGTACGCGCGAATCTGCAGGAGCATCCCCGCGGCCACGCCCGCGAGGCACGCGAGGCCGAAGAGCACGGGGTAGGCGCCGTCGCGCGCGTTGCCCACCTGAAGCGCGACCTGCAGGGCCGCGGGGAGGTACACCAGCAGCGACCCCGCGACGCGCACCGTGACCCGCGCGCCGTGCGGGAGCGTGGCCGCGAAGATCTGCCCGAGCGCCAGCACCAGGAGCCCCAGGGGGACGGCGCCCACCTCCGGTCCGCGCCAGCCCGACGAGAGCGCGAAGAGGAGCAGCGCGAGGTTGGCCGCCGCCGCGCCCAGCGAGCCGAAGAGCCGCGAGCGCTCGACCCAGCCCAGCGTGGCGTACAGGAGCGCGCTCCCCGCCGCGGCGAGGGCCGCGGTGCCCGACGCCTCCTGCGGGAGCACCAGCGCGATGGCGAAGGGCAGCAGCGCCGCGAACCTGCGCGTCGCCACCGCGACCGGCGGAATGCCCGCGCGCCGCGCCTGCACCGTGACCCCGACGAGGAGAAATCCCATCACGAGCGCGAAGAGCGCGTCGACCTCGGGCGGCAGCGCGCGCGCGAGCTCGGCGCGCGCGAGCCCGTACACCGCGACGATCGCCATCTGCACGAAGTACACGTGCCGCGCCGTCGCCTCGCGCCACGCCGCGTGGCCTGCCACCACAACGCCGACCATCATGGCCGCCACGCCCGCGGGCACCGCCACCGAGGCGACGGGCTCCTGCGCGGCGCGCGCGAGCCCCGAGAACACCGCGAGAAGAACGATCGACCCGGCG
>CAISKJ010000085.1 GCA_903885885.1 uncultured delta proteobacterium | reverse complement strand
TCGTGGTGGCGTGAGGGTTCGCGCGCCGGGCAAGCTCATGCTCGCGGGCGAGTACGCGGTGCTGCACGGGCACCCGGCGCTCGTGATGGCCGTCGACCGTTGCGCGGTGGCCGACGCGTGCGACGCGGCCGCGGGGACGGCCTTCCCCGAGATCGCGGCCACCTTCGCGCTCGCCCGCGAGGCGGGCCTCTTCGACGTCGATCCGCGCGCGGTGCGGGTCGACGCGTCGGCGCTCCAGGGTGATGGCGCGCGCAAGCTCGGGCTCGGGAGCTCGGCCGCCGCGTGCGTGGCCGCGCTCGGGTGGGCCTGGGCGACCTCGGGCCGTGTGATTGACGACGACGCGCGGCGCGCGATCGGCAAGCTCGCGCGCCGCGGCCATCGCAGGGCGCAGGGCGGCGGCAGCGGCGTCGACGTGATCGCGAGCGCGCTCGGCGGCGTGGTGCGCGTGCAGCTCGCCGACGACCCCGATGCAGACCCGAACGTCGAGCGCCACGCGGGCCTCGGCGCCGCGCCGTGGGCCGTGCTGTGGACGGGCACGCCCGCGCGCACCAGCGACATGATCGCGCGCGTCGAGGCGTATCGGGCGCGCGACCGCGGCGGCTTCGCGGCGGCGCTCGGGCGCATCGCCGAGGCCACCGCGGGGATGGAGCGCGCGCTCGCCGCGGGCGACGTGAACGACCTGGTCGAGGCGGTGGCGGAGCACGGGCGCGCGATGGCTTCGCTCGGCCACGCAGCGGGTGCGCCCATTGTGACCGACGCGATGGCGCGGCTCGCCGCGCGCATCGAGCCGATGGGCGGCGCGTGCAAGCCGTCGGGGGCGGGAGGGGGGGATGTGGCCGTTGCGTTCGCGCACGACGGAGACACACTGCACGCCGTCACCGAGGCCGCGCGCGCCGAGGGGTTCGCGGTGGTTCCGCTCGCGATCGATCCTCGCGGAGTCGCGGAGGGGTGACGCGCATCCAACCGCACCGAGGACGATGATGAAGCGCACGTCACGCATCCCTGGCTTCTACAAGGAACCCGTCGAGTCGCGCAGGCGACTGCTGGCCGAGGCGGCAGACCTCGACACGTCGGAGATCGCCCGCGTGCTCGCCGCGGGCGGGCTCGACGTGGCCACCGCCGACAAGACCGTCGAGAACGTGCTGGGCACCTACGCGCTGCCGTTCTCGCTCGGGCTCAACGTGCGCATCAACGAGCGCGACTGGCTCGTCCCCATGGTGGTCGAGGAGCCCTCGGTGGTCGCCGCTGCGAGCAACGCGGCGCGCATGATCCGCGAGGGCGGCGGCTTCTCCGCCGAGGCCGACGAGCCGCTCATGGTGGCCCAGGTGCAGCTCTGGGGCGTGCGCGAGGCCGACGCGGCCACGCGCCGGCTGCGGGAGGCCGAGGCGTCGCTCCTCGCGATGGCCGACGCCGCCGTGAGCAGCCTCGTGGCGCGCGGCGGCGGGGCGCGGGCGATCGAGGCGCGCGACCTCGGCGACGGCCTCTACGTGGTGCACGTGGTGGTCGACGTGCGCGACGCCATGGGCGCCAATCTGGTGAACACCGTGGCCGAGCGCCTCGCGCCCGCGATCGCCGCGCTGACGGGCGGCGTCGTGGGGCTGCGCATCTTGTCGAACCTGTCCGACAAGCGCTGCGTGCGCGTGCGCTGCGCGGTGCCCGCGGCCTCGCTCGCGACGGCTGAGATGCCGGGCGCCATGGTGCGCGACGGCATCGCGATGGCGTCGCGCTTCGCCGAGCGCGACCCGTACCGCGCGGCCACGCACAACAAGGGCATCATGAACGGCGTCGACGCCGTGGTGATGGCCACGGGCAACGACTGGCGCGCGGTCGAGGCGGGGGCCCACGCCTTCGCGGCGCGCAGCGGGCGCTACGAGCCCCTCGCCACGTGGCGCGCCGGCGACGACGGCGCGCTCCACGGCGCGATGGAGATCCCCCTCGCGCTGGGCATCGTCGGGGGCACGCTGCGGGTGCACCCAGGCGCGCGCCTCGCCATGAAGATTCTCAACGTTCGCACCGCGCAAGACCTCGCGATGGTCGCCGCCGCGGTGGGCCTCGCGTCCAACCTCGCAGCGCTGCGCGCCCTCGCGACCGAGGGCATTCAGCGCGGGCACATGTCGCTCCACGCCCGCAGCGTGGCATCGGCGGCGGGCGCACGGGGCGCCGAGGTCGAGCTCGTGTCGGCCGAGATCGCAGAGGCCCGCGACGTGACCCTCGACGCCGCGCGCCGCGCCCTCACCAGGCTCCGCGCGGGGGCGCCCCACGCGTACGGCGACTACGGGCTCTCGCTCGCCAAGTAGCGGGCGCGCTTCTGGGCTCGCGCGGGCGCGCAGCATCTGCGATATGAACGTCGCGTGCGAACCAGGGCCCTCGCGATCGCCTTCGCGTTGAGCGCGCTCCCGCGCGGGGCGTCGGGGCAGACGCGTACCCCGCCCGTGCGCATCGAGGTCGACCCCTCGCCCGACGAGGCCCAGTGCCCGTCGCTGCAATCGCTCATGGCCGACGTGCGTCGGCGCATGGGGCGCGACCCCTTCTCGGACGACGCCTCGCGGCGTCTCACGGTGCGCTTCCGACGGGGCTCCGAGGGGTGGGGCGCGCGCATCACCGTGCGCGACGACCTGCGCGAGGGGCGGGGTGTGCGCGAGCTCGCACGTCGGTCCCCGACCTGTCTCGAACTGCTCGACGCCGTAGGCCTCGCGGTGGCCCTCGCCATCGACCCCGAGGCGCCCCTCGTTGCGGCGCCGCCTGCGCCTCCCGCACCGGTGTGTCCCGCGCCGTTGGAGTGCCCGCCCCCGGCGCCCCCCGCGCCCCCGCCGCCCGCCCTCGTGATCGGGCGTCGCGTCGAGGTCCCAGCCCCCGGCGTGCCCGCGTCGCTCTCGCTCCGAGGGGGCGTGTCGGTCGGCGCCACCCCCATCGCGCCCACGGTCATGGTGGCGTTTCGAAGCCGTCACGCGGGGCCGTGGCACGTCACCGCGGGCGCGCTCTACACCCCCATCGCGCCCGTCGACGACGGGACGACGGGCTTCGGGCTCACGGCCCTCTTCGGCGGTGCCTGCTGGGGCGCGCTCGGCGCGCTGCGCATCGGCGCGTGCGCGGGTGTGCAGGCGGGGGCGCTGCACTCGGTGGTGTACGGGCTCACGCCCATCGCGCCGGGCGATCGCCTGTGGCTCGGCGCGTTCGTCGAGGGGGCGCTGCGCTGGCGGGTGGCGGGGCCGGTTTTCGTCGAGGGGGCGCTGCGCGCCGCGGTGGCGCTGTATCAGCAGCGGTACTCGGTGCGAGGCCGTGCGGCCGTGGCCTTCGAGCCGTGGCCCGTCGCGCTCGACGCGACGCTCGGCGCGGGGGTCGATTTCTAACGAAGGACGCCGGACGCGCGGACATTCACACACTCGCAGCGTGCCGCACCGTCGCGATCACGCGAGTCTTCGAAATTCCTACGAGAGGTATTCATGCGAACGCTCCAGTGGCTGCTCGCCGCGGGTCTCTTCGGCGCAGTGTGCGGTTGTGATCCCGAGGTGGTGACGGGCACGGTGCCCGACGCTTCGGGCGCCGATGTTCCCGTGGGCGCCGATGTTCCCGTGGGCGCTGATGTTCCCGTGGGCGCTGACGTTCCCGTGGGCGTCGACGGCGCTTCGCCCGACGATGCGGCGGTCGCGCCCGACGTGCTGGTGATGTGCACGGGCACGCAGATTCGTTGCGGCTCCACGTGCGTCGACCCGAGCACCAGCGTTGACAACTGCGGCGGCTGTGGCCGCTCGTGCGGCGTCGGCGGCACCTGCACCACGGGGCGTTGCACCTGCGGCGCGACCACCGTCACCTGCAACGGCGCCTGCGCCAACCTCGCGAGCGACACGGCCAACTGCGGCCGCTGCGGCAACGCGTGCCCCATGGGGGCCACGTGCGTGTCAGGGGCGTGCACCTGCCCCATGGGTACGGTCACGTGCAACAACGCGTGCGCGGTGCTCGCGACCGACACGGCCAACTGCGGTCGCTGAGGCAACCGCTGTGCGATGGGCGAGTCGTGCGTGTCGGGGGCGTGCGTGTGCCCGGCGGGCATGGTCACCTGCGGCGGCGGCGCGTGCGTCTCGCTCGCGGCCGACGCGCGCAACTGCGGCGCGTGCGGGCGCGCGTGCCCCGCGGGGCAGGCCTGCGTCTCGGGGGCCTGCGCGTGCTCGGGCGGCGGGCTCATGATGTGCGGCGGCGCGTGCGCCAACACGCAGACCGACGCGGCCAACTGCGGTGCGTGCGGCACCGCGTGCCGCACCGGGCAGGTGTGCACCGCCGGGGCGTGCGTGTGCCCGACGGGCTCCATGCCGACGCCCACGGGCTGCACGCTCACCCTCGGCAACCCGCAGAACTGCGGCGGCGCGCAGTGCCGCAGCGACCAGTTCTGCGCGAGCGGCGCGTGCATCTGCCTGCCGGGGCTTACCGCGGCGGGCGGGCGCTGCGTCAACCTCCAGAGCGACGGGCAGAACTGCGGCGCCGTGGGCAGGCAGTGCCCCATGGGGCAGGCCTGCGTCGCTGGGGCGTGCGCGGCGGGGACGACCTGCGCGGCGCCGCGGCGGCTGTGCAACGGCGGCTGCGTCGACACGCAGAGCGACGGGCAGAACTGCGGCGCGTGCGGGCGCGCGTGCGGGCGCGCGCAGCTGTGCCTCCTCGGACAGTGCCAGGACTACAACGCGGCGGTAGGGTGCTCCACGTGCCCGTGCATGGCGTGCCGCGGCACGACCTGCTGCGCGGCGCCGGGCGGCCTTCCGGGCGTGGCCTGCGTCGACGGGCGGTGTATGTAGAGCGTAGAGACGCCGCGTGCGCGGTGAGGCGATGGAGCGAACGCTGACCCACCCTTCGATGCGAGAGGAGCGCGCCGCGAGCACCGCGTGGACGGCCGCGACGGTGTACGCGGCGCACGCGAACTTCGTGTGGGCCTCGCTCTCGCGCCTGGGGGTCGCGTACGACGACCTCGGCGATCAAATGCAGGAGGTGTTTCTCGTCGTGCACCGGCGGCTCGACAGCTTCGACGGGTCGAGCCGCATGACCACGTGGCTGTTCGGCATCTGCCTTCATGTCACGCAAGCGTGGCGGAGGCATCGAAGGCGCCACCCCGAGACGGTCATGGAGGTGACGCCCGAGCCCGAGAACCTCGCCCCCTCGCCGGAGGATCAAGCCGCCGAGCGGCAGGGGCGTCGCACGCTCGAGCTCATTCTCGCGCGCCTCGACCCCGAGAAGAGGGCAGTGTTTGTGATGTTCGAACTCGAAGGCCTCGGGTGCGTCGCGATCGCCGAGATGCTCGGTGTTCCTGTGGGCACGGTGTACTCGAGGCTTCACGCGGCGCGCGCCGCGTTTCAGCAAGAGCTCGCGCGCGTGAATCAGACCCGACAGGAGGTGCGCCGATGACCGAACCCATGCGCTGGCTCGAGCCCGGGAGCGACGTCTCTGGCGAGGTGCGCGCCCTGCTCGCCTCGGGCCCCGCTGCGCCGCCGCCGCTACCCCGCGAGGCGCGCGAAGAGGGCGCGCGCTTCATCGCCGCCCTGCCGACCGCCGTGGTGATCAAACCCTGGTGGGCCAAGAGCTCGGTGCTCACCGCGGGCCTCGGCGTCACGAGCGCCGTGCTCGTCGCCGCCGCCCTCGCGCGTGCGCCCCGGTCGCAGCCGCACGCGGCGAC
>CAISKJ010000084.1 GCA_903885885.1 uncultured delta proteobacterium | reverse complement strand
CGGACCGTACTCGGCCGCCGCCTCCGAGCCCGTGGAGACGGGCGCCGGCGCGGCGATCACCGCCTTGGGCACCTCCTTCACGATCTCGACCTTGGGCTCGGCCTTCGCTTCGGCCTTCTCGTCCTTCTTCTCGGTGCTCGACGAGGAGAGGGGCTGCGAGGCCTTGCACCCGTCGCGGTAGAGCGCCACGGCCTTGAGGCCGAGCTTCCACCCCTGGTGGTAGATCTCCGCGATCTCGTCCACCGTGGCGTCGTTGGGGAGGTTCACCGTCTTCGAGATGGCGCCCGAGAGGAAGGGCTGCGCGGCCGCCATCATCTTCACGTGCGACATGGGCGCGAGAAAGCGCGTCCCGTGGCGCCCGCAGCGGTTGGCGCAGTCGAACACCGGGTAGTGCTCCTTGCGCAGGTGCGGCGCGCCCTCAACGGTCGAGCGGCCGAGCACGTGGTCGCCCAGCGTGTCGATCACCTCGCGCGTGAGGCCCCACTTCGCGAGGAGCGAGAAGCCCGGCTTCTTCGCCTCGTCTTCGAAGCCCAGGCGCTTGGCGAGCTCGGGGCCGAGCACGTGCGGCGCGAAGGCCATGTCGAGCGTGAAGGCGCCCGGCAGCGCGGCCTCGACGCGGTTGATCTCGTCGACGGTGAAGCCCTTCGTGCGAAGGTACTCGCGGTTCACCACGGGCGCGTTGAGGAAGGTGTTGGTGCCCACCACGTACGCGATGATCTCGGCCATCTGGCCCGCCGAGTACCCGAGGCGCTTGAGCGCACGCTCCACCGAGGCGTTCACGATCTTGAAGTAGCCGCCGCCCGCGAGCTTCTTGTACTTCACGATCGAGAAGTCGGGCTCGATGCCCGTGGTGTCGCAGTCCATGAGCAGCCCGATGGTGCCCGTGGGGGCGAGCACCGTCGCCTGCGCGTTGCGGTAGCCGTACTGCTCGCCGAGCTTCACGGCCTCGTCCCAGTCTTCGCGCGCGGCGCTCAGAATGTCGTTGGGGCACACGCTGGCGTCGAGCTTGTAGGCCGCGTCGCGGTGCTTGCGCATCACGCGGAGCATGGGCTCGCGGTTCTTGGCGTAGCCCGCGAAGGGCCCCTTGGCGGCGGCCATCTCGGCGCTCACGCGGTACGCGTGGCCGGTGAGAATGGCCGTGAGGGCGCCCGCGACGGCGCGGCCCTCCTCCGAGTCGTAGGGGAGGCCCATCACCATGAGCAGCGTGCCCAGGTTGGCGTACCCAAGGCCCAGCGGGCGATAGTCGTGCGAGTTCTGCGTGACCTTCTTCGTCGGGTACGAGCTGAGGTCGACGAGGATCTCCTGCGCGATGAAGAACATGCGCGCCGCGTGGCGGTAGCCCTCGACGTCGAACACGCTCTCGCCGTTGGGCAGGTCGCGGAGAAACTTGGTGAGGTTCAGCGACGACAGGTTGCAGGCCGTGTCATCGAGAAACATGTACTCCGAGCAGGGGTTCGAGGCGTTGATGCGCCCCGACACCGCGCAGGTGTGCCAGTCGTTGATGGTGGTGTCGTACTGCACGCCGGGGTCGGCGCAGTGCCACGCGCTCTCGGCCACCTTGCGCCAGAGGTTCTTGGCCTTGAAGGTCTCGCAGGCCTTGCCCGTGGTGCGCATGCGCGTCTGCCACTCGCCGTCGGTCTCGACCGCGGTCATGAACGCGTCGGTGACGCGCACCGAGTTGTTCGAGTTCTGCCCCGAGACGGTGTGATAGGCCTCGCCGTTGAAGTCCGAGGAGTACCCCTGGGCGATGAGCGCCTGGGCCTTCTTCTCTTCCTTCATCTTCCACTCGATGAAGTCGACGATCTCCGGGTGGTCCATGTCGAGGCACACCATCTTGGCGGCGCGGCGCGTGGTGCCGCCCGACTTGGTGCTCCCCGCGGCGCGGTCGAACACCTCGAGAAAGCTCATGAGCCCCGACGAGGTGCCGCCGCCCGAGAGCTTCTCCTGCCGACCGCGGAGGGCCGAGAAGTTCGACCCCGTACCCGAGCCGTACTTGAAGAGCCGCGCCTCGTTCTTCACGAGCTCGAAGATGCTCATGAGGTCGTCGCCGGCCGACTGGATGAAGCACGCCGAGCACTGGGGGCGCTCGTACGCGTTGGTGGTCTCGTTGACGGTGCCCGTGGCCTCGTCCCAGGCCCAGTTGCCGCCCGAGCCCGTGATGCCGTACCGCTGAAAGAGCCCGCAGTTGAACCACACGGGCGAGTTGAACGCGCCGTACTGGTTCACCATCAGAAACGACAGCTCGGCCTCGAAGGTGTCGGCCGCGGCGGCGTTGGCGAAGTAGCCCCGCGCCTCGCCGGCCTCGCGAATGGTGTGGGCGATGCGGTACACCACCTGGCGGACGCTCGTCTCGCCGAGGTCGGCGCGGCCGTGGAGGCCCGCGCGGCGGAAGTATTTCGACACCACGATGTCGGTCGCGAGCTGCGACCACGACTTCGGGATCTCGGCGCCGCGCGTGGCGAACACCACGGAGCCGTCGGGGTTGCTGATCACGCTGTCACGGCTGTCGTACTCGACCGCCGCGAGCGGGTCGACGCCCGCCGTGGTGTACCGCCGAGACACGAGGCCCGCGCCGGGTTGGGCGGGCTTCACGCTCTTCGACACCTTTGCAGGCGCCGACTTCGTCTTGCCGTTCGTCTTGCCGTGGATCGGTCCGTCGATGCTCAAGACTTCCAACTCCTTGCGCGAAACACAGTGGTGAAACTTCTACGGGGGAACACAGTGGTGACCCGCGTCGGGCGTCCGTCAAGCGACGCAGGGCAACATCAACCCTTCGAGAAGGTTTCTGTCGCCGCCGCCCACCAACGGACGTGAACCGGGCCACCGGTGAAGCCACGGTATCCTCGCGCAACGGCGCCGGGCCACTTCCTTACAGCCCCAGAGCTCCAGTGTGGGACAGCGCGGGCTTTGAGAAAATCAACTTCTCTGCAAGTCGATCGTGCGATCATCGCCGAACATGCGTCGCCCCCCCCTTGCGCTGTCTCGGCTCCTCGTCCTCGGCCTCGTCTCGGCGTGCGGCCCCGCCGTGCGTCACGACCTCGGGTCGGTGCCCCAGACGGCCATTACCTTCGACGACATGTGCCACCTGCAAGACTACTTCGACCAGCGCGTGGCCACGCACGGCGCGCCCTTTCGCGCCGTCGACGAGCAGAGCACCGAGACCACCCGCGAGGAGCGCGACGAGCACGGCCGGATGCGCCCCGTCGTGATGGGCGAGGGGCACCTACGTCATCGCCGCGCGCTCCGACCGCGTGCGCTTCCGGCGCCTCCTGCGCGACGAGTACAGCCGCCTGCCCGACGACCTCGGCCTCACGGGCGCCGAGGCGCAGGTGCGCGTGCGCCTCAACTGGTGGCAGTCGGGCGGCATCCGCCGCGCGCGCAACGACGCCCCCGTGGTGATCACCCGCGGCGACCAGACGATCCAGCTCCCGCCGCACCCGTGCGTGGGCGAGTTCCTCTTCGGCGAGAGCGCCTACGTCATGCGACGGTGCTTCATCGACGCCGACCGGGCCCGCGCGCGCGGCGAGATCCCCGTCGCGTGCACGGGGCCCTCCGACGACGAGCCCGCGGCCGACGGCGGCGCGCCCGCGAGCCCCGACGCGAGCGCCCCGGCGGGGGATGTTTCCGCGACCGACTCGGCGCAAAATCAGTAACATCGCGCGCGTGCAACGCATCTACGCGATCGCGCTCACGTCGTTCCGTGAGGCCATCCGCGACCGCATCCTCTTCGCGGTGCTCGGCCTCGGCGCCGCCTCGGTGTGCCTCGGCCTGGGGATGGGCGCGCTCTCCTACGGCGAGGTGACGCGCATCGTCGTCGACCACGGGCTCGTCACGGTGTCTCTCCTCGCCAACGTGGTGGCCGTCTTCCTGGGCGCCACGTTCCTCTACAAAGAGCTCGAGCTGCGCACCCTCTACGTGCTCCTCGCGCGCCCCGTGGCGCGCCACGAGATCGTGCTCGGCAAGTTCGTCGGCATCCTGGTCGCCGCCGCGGTCTTCATCGCCGTCACGGCCTCCGTGCTGCTCGCCCTCGTCACCATGACCGCCGCCGAAGAGACCGTCGCGGGCGTGCAGCGCTCGCAGTACGCCCTCGGCCTCCTCATGGGCGTGGTGCACACGCGCGGCTCGCGCCTCGCGCTCCTCGCGTCGGTGCTCGGCCTCGGCGGCGTCGGGCTCCTCGTGCCCCGCGTGCGGCGCGCGCTCTCGGTGGGCGCGGTGCTGCCCATCTCGCTCGCGGTGTTCGCCGCCTTCGCGCTCGTGGCGCGCCTGGTGGCCCCCATCGAGGCCGCCTACGTGGCCTACGGCTGCGCGCTGGTGCTCTTCGAAGTGGCCAT
>CAISKJ010000083.1 GCA_903885885.1 uncultured delta proteobacterium | reverse complement strand
GAGCTGCTCGCGACCGCGCCCGACGCGCGCGTCGCGCGCCTCGCCGAGCTCGCCGACGTTCACCTCACGGGCCGGGCCGCGGCCCTGCTGCGCGGGGCCGACTCGCTCGATGCGGTGTCATCGGCGCTCGCGCGGCGCGCCTCGTCGCTCGCGCCCGAGCCCATCGCGCCGGGGGTGCTCTACCTCCAGCCCACGGTCGCGCGGCGGCGCTCGGGCTCGCACTACACGCCGCGCGCGCTCACCGAACCCGTGGTGCGCGACACCCTCGCGCCCCTGCTCGACGGAGCCCGCACGCCCGAGGCGCTGCTCGCGCTGCGCGTGTGCGACCCGGCGATGGGGTCGGGCGCCTTTCTCGTCGAGGCGTGTCGTCAGATCGCCGACGCGCTCGCGGCGTCGTGGCGCGCGCACGGGCCTCCGACGCTCGCGCCGGGCGAGTCGCTCGAGGGCCGCGCGCGCCTCGTGGTGGCGTCGCGGTGCCTCTACGGCGTCGACCGCAATCGCATGGCGGTCGCGCTCGCGCGCCTCTCGCTCTGGATCACCGCGGGCTCCGAGCGCGCTCCCCTCACCTTCGTCGACGAGGCGCTGCGCGAGGGCGACGCGCTCGTCGAAGAGGCGCTCGCCGACGACGTGCAGCCCGCGCGGGGCGTGCGCTGGCGCGCGGAGTTCGCGTCGGTGTTCGCGCGCGGCGCGGGGGGCTTCGACGCGGTCGTGGGCAATCCCCCGTGGGTGTCGTACGCGGGCCGCGCCGCGCAGCCGCTCGACCCCGCGCGGCGGCGCTACTACCTCGCGACGTACGCGTCGTTCGCGGGCTACCGCAACCTGCAGGGCCTCTTCGTGGAGCTGGCGGCGCGCCTCGCGCGGCCGGGCGGACGGGTGGGCCTGGTGCTCCCGAGCTCGATGGCCGAGCTCGACGGCTACGGCCCGACCCGCGCCGCGCACGACGCGCTCGCGGTGTGCGACGCGCTCCTCCCCGACCTCGGCGAAGACGGCTTTCTCGGCGTGTTTCAGCCCTCGATGGTGCTGCGCTCGACGGTGCGCGCGACGCCCCTCGCGCGGGGGAGCGAGGCCGCGTGGCCCATCGAGCGCCCCGACGTCGACGGCGAGGCCGAGGCGATTCTCGCGCGCCTCGACGGGCCGTGCCTCCCGCCTGAGCTCTTCGGCGAGCGGGGCCTTCAGACCAGCGGCGACGACACCGATCATTGCGCGCCCGCGCGCGACGCGGCGCACACCGTGGCGCTGCGCGTGGGGTCCGACGTTCGACCGTTCTTCCGTGGGCCGCCGTCGCGCTTCGCAGACCCGTCGTGGTTCGGCGGGCGGCTGCGCGGCGCGGCGGAGTGGGCGCAGGTCGCGGTGCTCATCCGGCAGACGGCGCGCGTTCCCATCGCGGCGCGCGCCGACGGCGAGGGCTTTCGCAACAGCCTGCTCGCGGGCTTCGAAAGCGGCTCGTATTCAGCGGGATTTCTCGTCGCCTACCTCAACTCGACGGTCGTGCGCTGGCGCCATTTCTACCGCAACCGCGACGCGCGCCTCGGCATGCCGCAGGTGAAGATCGGGCACCTGCGCGCCACCGTCGCGCCGCCCGCGCCCCTCGTCGACGCGCTCGCGCGCATCGGCGACGCGCTGTCGGCGCGCAACGCGGGCATCGCCGACGACGAGGCGCGCGCGATCGACGCCCTCGTGGCCGACGCCTTCGGCCTCAGCGAGGCCCAGCGCGCGCGCATCGACCGCGACGCGGCGCGCTGGTGAGGGACGCTACGCGCGGCGCGTGGGCAGCGCGCCGTCGTG
>CAISKJ010000082.1 GCA_903885885.1 uncultured delta proteobacterium | reverse complement strand
GCGAGCGCCGACACCTCGGCGTAGTGCTCCTCGTCGCGCGTGAGGAGCACGTAGAGCTCGGTGGGGGCGCGCAGCCCGCGGACGATCTCGCGCGACCGCGACGAGAGGGTGAAGCGCCGCTCGCTCGTGAGGTCGGCGCGGGCGTAGTGGCGCGCGGCGATGTAGTTCACCTCGCCGAAGAGCACGAGCGAGAGGAGGGCCACGGCGGGGCCGCGCAGAAACGAGTCGAGGCGCGAGGGCTTCGCGGTGACGGCGGTGGCGGGCTCCATCACGCCTCCCTGCGCGCGGCGAGGGCGCGCACCGTGAGCGAGAGGGCCAGCACCACGACGGAGCCGTAATAGACCACCTGGCGGCTGTCCATCATGCCGACGGCGAAGTGCTCCATGTGCTCCCAGAGGTTCACGTACGAGAAGAAGCGCAGCTGCGACTCTTCGGTGAACACGTAGCGCCCGAGGCCGAGCGCGAACATCGCGCCGCCGATGACACCGAACGACGTGACGAAGGCCGTCACCTGCGACGCCGCGAGCGACGAGGCGAGCAGGCCGATGGAGACGAAGGCTCCGCCCACGAGCATGACGCCCGCGTAGGCCGCGCTGAGGGCGCCCCAGTCGACGGCGCCGTAGCGCCGCACCACGAGGGCGTAGAGCAGCGTGGGCACCCAGAGCGCCGCGTAGAGCGTCATCGAGCCCATGAACTTGGCGAGCACCACCTGCAGGTCGGTGACGGGCGCGGTGAGGAGCGTCTCCGCGGTGCGCGAGCGCCACTCTTCGGCGAAGGCGCGCATGGTGGTGGCGGGGCAGAAGATCATGAGGGTGAGCACCGAGAGGATGGTGCTACCGAAGAAGAGCTGCAGCGGCCCGCGCGTGCCCGAGAGCGACGGGTTCGACGCCACGAGATCCATGAAGAAGTAGAACACCACCCCGTTGAAGAGGAGGAACGACACCATCACGGCGTAGGCGAGCGGCGAGCAGAAGGTGCCCACGAGCTCGCGCTTGTAGATGGCCCATGCGGCCCTCATGCTGCGCTCTCTTTCTGCGTCGGGGGGTGCTCTGCGGCGCGCGTGGTGAGCTCGTGAAACACGTTCTCGAGGCTGCGCCCGTGGGGTGTCACCTCGCGCACGCCGAGCGATGCACCCACGCAGCGCGCCACGAGCGCCTCGACCGCGTCGGCCTCCGACGACACCTTGACCTCAACGCGCACCACGGCGTCGGCCATGATGGCGCGCACCACCGTGACCCCGTCGAGGCCCTCGACCGCGTCGCGCATGGCCTTCGGCGCGTCGGCCGCCCACGCGTCGCGCGCGGAGGCCTTCGGGGCGAGCACGAGCGACACCTCGCGGGCGCCGCCGCTGAGCTCGGCGCGCACGGCGTCGAGGGGCCCCGCCGTGGCGATCTTGCCCTTGTGAATGATGATCACGTGCGAACACACGGCCTCGACCTCGGAGAGAATGTGCGTCGAGAGAAAGATCGTGTGCTCCTTGCCGAGCGCCTGGATCACCTCGCGAAAGCGCAGAATCTGGTTGGGGTCGAGGCCCTCCGTGGGCTCGTCGAGAATGAGCAGCGGGGCCTTGGCCACGACGGCGTCGGCGAGCCCCACGCGCTGCTTGTAGCCCTTGGAGAGCTCGCCCACGAGGCGCCGCGAGACGTCGGTGATGTCGGCGAGCTCCATCGCGCGGGCCACGGCGGCCTTGCGGTCGCGAACGCCCTTGATCTCGGCGCGGAAGCGCAGGTACTCGTCGACGCGCATCTCGGGGTACACGGGAAACGACTCGGGCATGTACCCGATGAGCCGACGCGCCTCGAGGCTGGCCTCGACCACGTCGTGGTCACCGATGCGGGCTGTCCCCGACGTGGGAGGGAGAAACCCCGAGAGCACCTTGAGCGTGGTGCTCTTGCCGGCGCCGTTGGGCCCCAGAAAGCCTACGATCTGCCCGCGTGGCACGGTGAACGTGAGTTCGTCGACGGCGGTGCGCGCGCCGAAGCGTCGGGTGAGCTTGTCTACATCGATCACGGGTATGGGTCACCGGCTCTAGCGAGAAGTCTCGCGGGGGTCAATGCCGCGCACACTCGCACGGACTCCGCGGCAAAATGCGCGAGAAACTGGCGCGCGCGGGGGCCCGCGAGCGACCTACGGGCCATGGCATACATGGCGATCGCGCTGGTGGTGGGGCTCATCGGGTCCGACATCGTGGGCCTCATCGAGCGCATGCGGGACCGGTGAGCGTGCGTTGCACAGAGCTCTCCGGCGACGCTTTCGTCGGGGCGGGTGTGAATGTCGGGGCGGGGGCGCCGCACCCCATTGACCTGAGCGCACACGAGCCGACGAGCGGCGCGTTGCTCAGATGGCAAGCCCCATGGTCATGGTATCGTCCAACGCCCCTCCGCTGGGCATTCTCGTGAGCGCAGACGATGACGCGATCCCCCCGTACGTTGCGCGCGCTCGCGGGGGCGACGCGCGGTCGTTTCAGGAGCTGTATCGCACGCACCGCCGCGATGTGGCGCGCCTCGTTGCGCGGCTCCTCGGGCCCCGCGGCGACGCCGACGATGTCATCCAGGAGGTGTTCATCCAGGTGTTTCGCTCGCTGGTGAGCTTCCGCGGCGAGTCGCGCTTCTCGACCTGGCTTCACCGGGTCACGGTGAACGTCACGCTCATGCACATTCGCGCGGCCAAGAGCCGCCCGCAGCTCGGCACCGAGCTGTCGCACGAGCCCTCGGCCCCCGACGACCACTCGCCCGTCGAGGGCGCCGCGCGCAACGAGCGCATGCGCGCCCTCTACAAGATCCTCGACACCCTCAGCGACAAGAAGCGCGCGGTGTTCATTCTCCACGACCTCGAGGGCACGCCCGCGGGGCAGGTGGCGACGCTGCTCGACATCCCCGTGCTCACCGTTCGCACGCGCCTCTTCTATGCGCGCAAGGAGGTGTACGCGGCCATGGTGGGCGACCCTACGCTCGAGTCGATCGCCCGCGAAATGCAGGGCGCCACGGCCTCGGGAGGCGATGAACTGTGAACCACCCGCTGCCTGAAGAGCTCTTCGACGCTGCGCGCGCCAACGACCGCGCCCCCTTCGCCGCGCACCTCGACGTGTGCGCCGAGTGCCGCTCGGCCTGGGAGCGCCTGCGCGTGGGCGCCACCCTCCTCGACGAGGCGAGCGACGACGCCTCCCTCGACGCCATCGACTGGAGCCGCATCGACGCCGCCGTCGCGGCCGAGGGCGAGCGCGTCGCCGCGGGCATCCGCGCCGGGAGCATCCGCGCCCCGCGCCCGTGGAAGACCTACGCGATGGGCGGCCTCGCGCTCGCCGCGGCGGCCTCGGCGGTCGCCTACGTGCGCACGCACCCCTCGCAAGACGACCTCGTCGCGCGCACCGACGTGACGGCCCCTCCCGCGGCGCAGCCTGTTGCGCAGCCCTCGACGCCGACGCCCGCGGCGCGCTTCGACGGCGCGGTGCTCCTCGCGGCGGGCGGCGCCACGCAGACGCCTCCCTCGGGCGAGGCGCAGCGCATCGCGTCGGGCGCTCCGCTCCGCGAGGGCGCGCGGATCATCACCACGGCCGTGGGGCGCGCGGTGTTCTCGGTGCAGCCCGCGGTGGCCCTCGACGTGCGCGGCGACAGCGACGTAACGCTCGCCTCGCTGCGCGAAGGCGCCGCGACGGTGACGCTCGCGCAGGGCGAGGTGGCCGTCGACCGCGCGGGCGATACGGGCTCCGTGGCGCTGCGCGCGGGGCGCTGGCAGGTGGGCGCCGAAGGCGACGTGGTGGCGCGCGTCGAGTCTCACGTGGTGCGCGTGGTGGTGCTCTCGGGCCGCGCGACGGTCGAGGCCGACGGCGTGTCGCAGATGCAGTTCTCGGGGCCTGTGGTGATCGAGCTCCCCGACGTGGGCGCCCCCCACGCGGTACCCGGCGAGGCCACCGACGCGAAGCACGTCGACCTCTCGATGCTCAGCGCCGACGGCACCATGTGGGCGCTGCCTCCGGTCGACCCCGCGGCCTCGCTGTCGGTGCACGGTCGCGGGGCGCTGCCCTCGTCGCTCGAGGCGCTACGCGCGCCGGCACCGATGACGCTGCAGGCCCGCCTGGGCCGCACGATCATGACGCTCGAGGTGGGCAGCGGCCGCGTGCTCGCGTGGCACACGTCCAACGTGGTGGCGGCGGCCGAGCCGACGGTGCGCAGGCCTCCGCAGCACGCCCCGAGCGCGGTGCAATCACCTGCGCCGCAGGGGCCCACGCTCAACGCGATGCAGCTCGGCATCGCGTCGCGCACCGCGCAGGGGCGCTTCTCGCACTGCTTCTCGACGTGCCGCGAGCAGAACCGCTGCCCCACCGAGATGCACGGTGTCATCGAGCTCGCCGTCGATGAGAGCGGCCGCGTGTCGCTCACCGCGCTCGATCCGAGCGCCAACGGCGCCCGCGCGTGCCTCACCAACGAGGTGACGCACATGCGACTCCCGTCGGCCGGCGCGGCCTATCCCTTCCAGGTGCAGCTTCGTTAGCGCGCGAACGCGAGCGCGATAAAGTTCTCGAGCACGCGGCCGCCGTCGGCCGCATCGAGAATCGCGTCGTGCAGCGTGTCGGAGCACACGCCTTCTTCCCTCAAGGCCGACGCCCGGGCGCGCACGTAACCTCGCAAGATGGGCGCGGTGATCTCGGGGTGAAACTGCACGCCCCACGCGTGGCGCCCCACCTTGAACGACTGGCACTGATCCTTGTCGCTGGTGGCCAGCACGCGGGCCTCGGGCGGCGGGCGCACCACCGTGTCGCGGTGCGTGGCGTGGGCGGTGAAGTGCGCCGGGAGGCAGTGAAACAGCGCGTCGTCGCGGCCCTGGTCGTTGAGGCGCACGGTGATGGTGCCCATCTCGCGGCCGCGCGGGTTGCGCGCCACCTCGCCGCCGAGCGACTGCGCGAGGAGCTGGTGCCCGAAGCACACGCCGAGAAAGGGCAGCGCGCGCGCCGTCACGGCCTCGCGCACGAGCGCCTCGAGCGCGGGGATCCACGGGTGCGACTCGTACACGGCGTGCGGCGAGCCGGTGACCACCACGGCCCCGACGCCGTCGAGCGCGCTCGCGGAGAACGTGTCGGTGCGCGGGTCGACCACCGTGAGCTCGACCGACGTATCGATCGCGTTACGGAACCACTTCACGAAGCAGCCGTGCGTGTCAGACACCGCGGGCTCGGGGTCGCCGCAGCGGACGATGAGGCAACGGCGTAGAGGGGCGCTCATCTGTCGCTCGACCTTCGAACAAAATCACCGTCGCGTAAAGGCCCCGTGGCCCCCGCGCGCGAGGTCATGCGCGAGGCTGAGACATCGGGTACAAGGCCGCGTGCGTCAGGCCTTCGTCGTCGCATCGTTGGCGGCGCTCCTCGGGGGCGCGCGCGCGCACGCGCAGGGCACGGCGACGGTGCGTACCGATCGCGTCGACGCGGATCGCGCGCGCGTCGAGGGCGCGTCGCGCTTCGCGACATCGATCGACCTCCGGTCTCGGGGCGCCCTCGCCGAGTCGGTGAGCGAACTCCTCGACGAGGCCCCGGGCCTCCACGTGCGGCGCACCGGCGACGGCTTCGCGCCTCAATCGCTTACGCTGCGGGGCGCGCCGGGCGCGCACGTCACCGTGGCGCTCGACGGCGTGGTGCTCAACGACGCGGCCTCCGACGGCGTCGACCTCGCGCTGGTGCCGCCGGCGCTCCTCGAGCGCGCCGACGTGTACCGCGGCAACGCGCCGATGCGCCTCGG
>CAISKJ010000081.1 GCA_903885885.1 uncultured delta proteobacterium | reverse complement strand
CGAACACCGTGGTGCGACCCGACGCGTGCGGCGGCTACGCGCGCCCCGAGGCGGCCTCGTCGGTCTGGTTCGATCTGGTCTTCGTGCAAGGAGAGTAACGGTCATGCTTCGACGACTTCTGACCCTCGCTTCGTTCGCGCTGCTCGCCTCGTGTGCGAGCGAGTCGGGCCCCGCGCCGTCGCTCGCCGCGGCACCTCCCACGGTGTCGGGCACGCGCGGCGTGTCGCAGGGCGGCCCGCAAGACATCGCGCAGTTTCGCGCCATCGTGGCCGCGGGCGGTGTGCCCTCGCCGAGCACCCTCGACGCGACGGGCTTCTTCGCCGAGCACGCGCTCGACCTGCCGCCCGCCGCGTGCGGGAGCGCGGTGTGCCTCAACCCCATGCTCGCCGTCGCGCCGCGCTTCAACGGCGGCAACTGGACGATGGGCTTCGTCGCGCTCTCGACGGCCGTCGACCCCGAGACGCTGCCGCGCGCGCCGCTGCACCTCGTGGTGGCCGTCACCACCAGCGCGGCCTACAGCGGGCTCACCCGCGGCCTCGCGTCGGTGCTCGCGGGGCTGCGCGCCGACGACCGCGTGAGCCTCATCGTGCCCGGCGAGTATCCGCGCCTGGCGGTGCACGGCGCGCGCCCCGACGACCCGCGGATCACCGTGGTGGCGCCCGGCGCGGCCCTCGAAGGCGCGCTCTACGAGACCCTCGCCGAGGCCTCGCACGCCATCGAGACGCTCGCGGGCTTCACCGGCGCGTCGCGCGTGATTCTCGTGACGGGCGGCGTGGCGTCGGGCTTCGCGGGCGACAGCGCGCGCATCGTGGCGCTCGGCGAGGCCATGGTGCGCCGCGGCGTGGCGCTGTCGGTGATCGGCGCGGGGCGCAACTACGAAGCGGCGGTGCCCGCGGCGCTGGGCTCGCTCGGCGCGGGCACCTACGCGTACGCCACCAGCGACGCCGACATGGAGAACATTCTCCGCGCCGAAGGCGAGACGCGCCTCACGCCGCTCGCGGTCGACTTTCGTCTGCGCGTCACGGCGGCGCCGGGCTACCACGTGGGGCGCATCTACGGCGTGCGCCGCGCGAAGGTCGACGGCGGCGTGGCGGTGCTCGACGCGCCCGCGCTCTTCATCGGGTCGCGCTTGGGCGCGCGCGACGTGGGCGGCGGGCGCCGCGGCGGGGGCGGCGGGCTCTTCGTGGAGCTCATCGCCGACGCGTCGACGAGCGTCGGGCGCGACATGCCCGCGTTTCGCGCCGAGGCCGTGTGGCGCGACCCGCGCGACGGCTCCATGGCGATGACCTCGACGGAGGCGCGCAACGCCCTCGCGCCGGGGCAAAACCCCGAGGGCATGTGGCCGTCGTTCAGCGACGAGGGGCGCGCCAAGGCCTTCATGATGCTCAACCTCTACCTCGCCCTCAACGCCTCGGTGCGCTTCTACGACGACGGCGACTGCGCGCGCGCCCAGGGCGTCATCGACATGATGGACACCTCCGTGGAGGTGTGGAACCGCCGCCTGCCGGACCCCGACCTCGACGCCGACGGGCAGCTCCTGCGGAGCCTCCGCGACAACCTCGCGACGCGGTGCCGCGCGGCGACGCCGGTGCTCCCGCTCGAGTACCAGCTCGGGTGCTTCTTCAGCTGAGCGTCGCGCGACGGTCGCGGCGCATTCGCGCGCAAGGGCTCGGCGAAAGGCTGACGCCGCGGCGGTTGGGCTCTAGAAGTGTGCGATCCGATGGTTCGCATCGCTCAGCTGACGGACCTGCACCTCGTCGAGCGCGACCACGGCGCGCGGCGCGGCGTACGGTCGTGGCGCCTGTCGTTTCTCTCGGCGCACCGCGACCTCGACGCCGACGATCGCATCACCCGCGCCACGCTCGCCCTCGCAGCGGTTGCAGCCGCGGGCGTCGATCACCTGGTGATCACCGGTGACCTCACCGAAGACGGCACCGTGGCGCAGTTCGAAGTGCTCGCCGAAATGCTCCACGCGTGCGGCGTGGCCGCCGCGAAGATCACCCTCGTTCCAGGCAACCACGACGTGATCGACCGCCGCGACGGCTGGGCACGCGCGCTCGAGGGCCCGCTGCGCGCGTTCGCCGCGACGAGCCAGCTCGGGCGCCCCTTCGACGTCGGCGACCTCACGATCTTGCCTGTAAACACAGCGTTTTATCAGCACTGGGTGATGTCGGCGGGGCGCATCGGCCCTGCGCACGCGGGCGAGGTGGCCGACGCGATCGCGCTCGGCCGCGCGCGAGGGCGCGTGGTGCTCCTCGCGCAGCACCACCCCGTGACGACGCACCGCAACCCCGTGGTGCACTGGGTCGACGGGCTGCGCGACCACGCGAAGGCGCGCTCGCTCCTGCGCGACGAGCCCCACGTTCACGTGATGCACGGGCACACGCACCGAAGGCGAGATCGGAGCCTCGACGCGGCGCGCGCGGCGCAGGTGTTCTCGGCCTGCGCAGTGGTCGATGGCGACGCACCGTTGCGGGTGTACGCGTGCGTCGACGGGGTGCTGCGCGGGGCAGACATCGCGGGTGATTTGGGCGCGCTGCGGCGTTGACGGGCGGCGCGGTCGGGGCGTTTCATCGTGCGCTTCGGAGAGCGAGACCCGCGATGCACCAGAGACGACACACTGCCTCGCTGCGCGCGGGCGCGTTGACCGCCGCGCTCCTGCTCGCCGCGTGCGG
>CAISKJ010000080.1 GCA_903885885.1 uncultured delta proteobacterium | reverse complement strand
GGGCGGCGTGCGCGGCGCCTTCATGTCGCAGCGCACGATCGTCGCGCCCGACACCACAACGCCGGAGTTCGGCGCCGCCCTCGGCACGGCCTACTGAGCCGCGCAGCACCGCGTTCGCTGCGGGCCTCGAGAACGCTCAGCGCGGCGCGCAGGCGGTGCCGTTGAAGCACTGCCCCGACGGGCACTCGCAGACCATGATCATGCGGCTGAACATGGGCGCACAGCTGCACCCGCCGAGGGCGCACTGGTTCGGAAAGTCGCTGGCGGCCGCGCAGCAGAGCGCGCTCCCCACGGTGCCGCCGCTCGCGACGCACGCCGCGGCGAGGCCGCCGTCGACGCTGGGCGCATCGGTCGCACCATCGGCCGTCGCATCGCGCTGAACGTCGACCGCCACGTCGACCGCCACGTCGATCGCCACGTCGATCGCCACGTCGATCGCCACGTCGGCCGCCACGTCGACCGCCACATCGGCCGCAGCGTCGCTCTGCACGTCGCTCTGCACGTCGGCCGCGGTGTCGCTCGGCACGTCGCCCTGCGCGTCGGCTGCGGTGTCGGTCGCTACGTCGGCCACGTCGGCGCCGCTGTCTGAGACGGGCGTCTCATCGTCGCAGCCGACAACGAACACGGTAGAAACCAGCAGGCCACTCAGGAGACGAAGAATGTTCGAAGAGCGCATGAAAACACCTCGCGGCGTGTGAGAATGTGCACCTCTTGCGGCAAGCGATTTGCCCGCGCTGCGGGCCGTTGTCGCTTCGAGGCGTCGACGATGCGTGGGTGACTACCACGCTCGCGCGCCGGCGCGACGCGCCAAGCGATACCCCCGACACCGATGTCGCGGCGCGAATGATCGGCGAGGCGCGCGACGGGGTTGGAAACCGTGCGCGTCTTGGCGCTATCGTCGCCGTGATGGCTTCGTCTTGGATTCTCAAGCCCGGCGCGATCTTCGCCAAAGACTATCGCGTCGTGCGCCCGCTCGCGCAGGGCGGCATGGGGGCGGTGTACGTCGTCGAGCAGATCGCGACGGGGCACCAGCGCGCGCTGAAGGTGATGCACCCGCAGGTGGTCGACGACGAGAAGAGCCGCGAGCGCTTCGCCCAGGAGGCCCGCGTGGGCGCGCAGATTCGCAGCGCGCACGTGGTCGAGGTGACGGCCGCGGGCGTCGACGCCGAGTCGGGCACGCCGTGGCTCGCGATGGAGCTGCTCGAGGGCGACGACCTGCGCGCGATGATGAAGCGCCGCGGCCCCATCCCCGCCGCCGAGGTGGCCGAGATCTTCGAGCAGATCGGCGACGCGCTCGGCCACGCGCACGCCGCGGGCATCGTGCACCGCGACCTCAAGCCCGAGAACATCTTCATCTCGGTGTCGCGCCTGCGGGGCGTCCCCTTCGTGGCCAAGGTGCTCGACTTCGGCATCGCCAAGATCGTGTCGGAGCACAAGACCGCCGCCACGGTGACCACCGTCATCGGCTCGCCCCTGTGGATGGCGCCCGAGCAGTCGAACCGCGGCGCGCACATCGCCCCGTCGACCGACGTGTGGGCCCTCGGGCTCATCGCCTTCGCGCTGCTCACCGGTCGCAACTACTGGCAGTCGGCCAACTCGCCCGACGATAAGTTCAACCTCCAGTCGCTCTTCGTCGAGATCATGGTGCACCCGCTCGACCCCGCGACGGCGCGCGCGGCGGTGGTGGGCTCCGCGGTGGTGCCTCCGTCGGGCTTCGACGACTGGTTCGCCCACTGCGTGGTGCGCGACCCCAACGGCCGCTTCCGCGACGCGCGCGAGGCCGTCACGGCCCTCGCCGCGGTGCTCACCGCCGCCCCCGGCCGCCTCGCGCCCACGGCGATGCCCGCGCCCCTCGTCGCGCAGCCCACGGGGCCCATCCTCGGCGCGGCCCCCTTCGCCGAGACCATCGCGGGCGTCTCGCTCGCGACGCCGTCGGTGCCCGCGGCGCTGTCGCAGTCCATTCACCCCACGGTCTCCGTCGCCCCTCCGGCGCGCGCGCGCATGTACCTCGTCGCGGGCGCGGTGTTTCTCGGCGTGGCGGGCGTCGCCTTCGCGCTGCGCTCCCGCACCCACGAGGCGCCCGCGATCGCGCCTGCGACCGCGCCGACGCCCCCCGCGCCGCCCGCAGTTGTAACGGCCCAACCGTCGGCTGTAACCGCGCGACCGTCGGTTGTAACGGCCCAACCGTCGGTTGTAACCGCGCAACCGTCCGTTGTAACAGCCCCAGCGCCCGTCGATGCGACGCCGCCGATCGTCGACGCGACGCCACCGCCCGTCGATGCGACGGAGCCCGTCGTCGCCCCCGCCGAGCGCCCGGGTCGCCGCGACCGTCATCACGGTCCGAGCGTCGCCGATGCCGGTCGTGCGCCTGCACCGACGCCTGCGCCTGCGCCCGCGGTCGATGCGGGCCGCGCGCCTGCCGCCGCGGTGCCCGTTCGCCCGTCGCGCGACAGCGTGGCGTCGGCGATGCGCGGCGTCGCGTCGGCGGCGCGCGCGTGCGGCGGCACCGGGCGCGTGTTCGTGAACGCCACCTTCGCCAGCGACGGACACGTGACGGCCGCCTCCGTCGAGGGGCCCTACGCGGCGACCGCTGTCGGCAACTGCATCGTGCGGGCGATGCGCGCCGCGACGGTGCCGCCCTTCGCGCAGCCCACGGTCGACGTGGTGAACCCGGTCACCCTCGGGGGCGACGGAGCACCGTAGCGACGTCGGTTGTTTTCGGGGGGGAGCCGAGCGGGCGACGCGAGGACCGCGGCGCCCCGGAACGGTTGCGAGCTACCAGACCTTCCACCACGGCGAGGCGCCCGCCGCGCCGCTCGCGGGAGCCCCCTTGGACTCCTCGCGGCACGCGCAGCGCTCCGCCTTTGGAACGTCGCCGAGCACCTGCTCGATGTGCATGCCGCACCCGGCATACGTGGCCTTCTTGCACCGATCACACGTCACTCGCCTGCACATGGTGATTCGTTCTCCTCTGCGGGGTGAGAGCCGGTGACCGGTGCGAAGGGTTCGCGCCTTCAGCGGCAGCGCGCCGCCCAGAGCAGGGCGTTCACGAGCAGGGGCGACGTGTTGGCGTCGCCCGTCCACGTGCCCGTGCCGACGCCCGTCGTGCCGCCGCTCGTGTAGTTGGCCGCGTGGGCGATCTGCACCACGCGACCGCTGGCCGCCGACGAGTCGCGCACCGCCACGCCGACGCCCGTGCACAGGTCGCAGCCCGCGATGCGCACGCCGCCGTTCACCAGCGTCGCGCCCACGTTGCCGCCCAGAATCGACGCTGTGGTAAACAAGGTCGGGAGCCCTGCCCAGATCGGGTGCGCCACCTCGCGCGTGAACGTAAGCCGCGCCGTGATGCCGCTCGTGCGCGTGAACAGCTGGTAGGGCCGCAAGGTGCTCCAGCGGCTGTTGAAGAAGTGCCACGCCGCCCACTCGGTGAACACGAAGCCCGCGCCGCCGCGAATGGCCGCGTCGACCGCGGCCTGACCCGCCGCGGGCATGTCGAAGTCGTAGCGGTCGCCCGTGGTGGCAAAAATGGCCCCGAAGCCCGACGCCGCGGGCGTGCCCGTGTACCCGTCGACGCCGCGCGACACCAGCGTGGGAACGAGCCCCGCCGCCGTGAGCAGCGCCGAGATCTGACCCATCTCTGTCGCGTGGTCGTCGCCGAGCAGGAGCACCCGCGGGTTGCACGCGAGGCACACGCCCGCCGAGCACGTGCCCGAGCACACCGTGCCGCACGCGCCGCAGTCGCTGTTGTCGGTGCGCAGGTCGGTCTCGCAGCCGTTGGCCGCCACGCCGTCGCAGTCGGCGAAGTTCACGTTGCAGGTGAAGCCGCAGGCGCCCGCGCCGCACGTCGCCGCCGACGCGTTGGCGGGCACGGCGCAGCGCGTGCCGCACGCGCCGCAGTTGTTCACGTCGGTGCCGACGTTCACCTCGCACCCGTTGGTGGCCGACGCGTCGCAGTTGGCGTAGCCCGTGTCGCACGTGAGTCGGCACGCGCTCGCCACGCACGACCCGCGACCCTGCGGCGCGTCGCTGCACGCCACGCCGCAGGCACCGCAGTTGGTCGGGTCGTACGTGGTGTTCGCGCACGAGGCGCCGCACAGCGTGAGCCCCGCACCGCAGCTCGCGCGGCACACCGCGCCCGAGCACACCTGGCCCGCGGCGCACGCGGTACCGCACGCGCCGCAGGCCGCGCGGTCGGTCTGCAGGTCGCGGCAGGTGCCGCTGCAG
>CAISKJ010000079.1 GCA_903885885.1 uncultured delta proteobacterium | reverse complement strand
GCGCTGGCCGCCGCGGGTGCGCGCGCTCCTGGCCCGCGCGCGGGCATCCCTCGGGGCGACGTCGTCGATGTGAGGCGGAGGGTTCCCGTTGTGCGAAGCGCATGCGTCGCGCGACACTCGCGCACCCCTTGATGGACCCGCTCGCCCGTGACCTCGCCGCGCTGCTCTCCCCCGACGCCGTGTCGATCGACGCGGCCGACCGGAGCGCCTACGCCCACGACCTCTGGCCCCGGCAGCTCATCGCGACGCGCGGCGACCTCCCGCGCCCGCCGGGGCCCCGCGCGGTGGTGTGGCCCTCCACCGACGACGAGCTCTCGACGCTCGTGCGCTTCGCCGCGTCGCGAGGCGTTGCGCTGATCCCCTACGGCGCCGGCAGCGGCGTGGTGGGCGCGATCCAGCCGGGCGGCGACGTGGTGGCCGTCGACATGAAGCGCATGCGCGCCATCCGCGACCTCGACCTCGCGCGCGGCCGCTGCACCGTCGATGCGGGCATCCTCGGTGAGCACTTCGAAGAGCGCCTGCGCCGCCGCGGCGCCACGCTGGGGCACTTCCCCTCGTCGATCTATTGCTCCACGGTGGGCGGCTGGGTGGCCACGCGCTCGGCGGGCCAGTGCTCGGGCCGCTACGGCAAGATCGAAGACATGGTGCTCTCCGTCGAGGGCGTGCTCGGCGACGGCGAGCCCTTCCGCGCGGCGGCCCCGCGCGAGGGCGAGACCGATTTTCGACCGCTCATCGTGGGCAGCGAGGGCACCTTCGGGTTCATCACCCGCGCGACGCTGCGCGTGTGGCCCACGCCCACGTCGTGGCGCGGCCTCGCGTTCACCTTCGGCTCGATGCGCGAGGCGTGGAGCGCGATCCGCGCGCTCTATCAAGCCGGCCTCCGCCCCGCGGTCACGCGCCTCTACGACCCCTTCGACTCGTGGCTCTTCTTGCAGGGCTCGTCGGAGCGCGGGCCCCGCGCCGCCGACGCGCCCTCTCCCGGCCGCCGTCAGCCGCGCGTCGAGGCCCTGCTGCGCCGCGTGCTCGATCACCCGCGCGCGGTCAACGCCGTGGCCCACACCCTCGGCGACCGCGTGTACGGCCGATCGCTCCTCATCGTGGTGTTCGAGAGCACCGACGACGACCCCGTCGAAGAGGCCCTCGCCCGCGCGCGGGCCCTGTGTGCGGGCTCCGGCGGCCGCGACGCGGGCGACGCCCCGTGGCGCCGCTGGCTCGTGCGCCGCCACGCGGTGAGCTACCGCCAGCCGCCCACGTACGCGCGCGGCGTGTGGGTCGACACGATGGAGGTCGCCGCCCCCTGGTCGCGCCTCGAGGCCCTCTACGACGGCGTGCGCGAGGCCCTCGGCGGCGGCGGCTTCGTGATGGCCCACATGAGCCACGCGTACCCCGACGGGTGCTCGATCTACTTCACCTTCGTGGGCGCTTCGAAGACCGACGCCGACGCCGCGGTCTCGTACGACGCCACGTGGCGGCGCGCGCTCGCGGCGGCGCACGCGGCGGGCGGCACCGTCGCGCACCACCACGGCGTGGGGCGATCGAAGCGCTCGGCGATGGGGCTCGAGTG
>CAISKJ010000078.1 GCA_903885885.1 uncultured delta proteobacterium | reverse complement strand
TCGCCCGCGAGGCCCTCGGGGCGCTGCACCGCGCGGGCGGCGACGCCCTGGCGGCACGGGCGCACCTGCGCGAGGCGCGCGAGCGCTACGCCGCGTGGGGGTCGCCCCCGGTGCTCCAGCGCTTCGACGCGACGTGGGGCGAGCTCATCGCGCCGGGCCGTCGCAAGGCGCTCCCCGCGGGCTCGGCCCTCGCGTCGGCGAAGGGCGCCCAGCGCTCGGTGCGCGACGGCTCGGTGCGCGACGCGAGCGTCGACCGCGCGTCGGGCTCGCGGTCCGACTCCACGGGCGCCGTGTCGCACGCGCTCGACCACGCCACGCTGCTCAAGTCGTCGCGCGCGCTCGCCGAAGAGATCGTGCTCGACGCGCTCGTGGGCAAGCTGCTCTCGATGCTCATCGAGAACGCCGGGGCCGAGCGGGGCCTCCTGGTGCTCAACGACGACGGCGCGCTGCGCGTCGAGTGCGAGGCCCGCGGCGGCGGCGCCGAGGTGATCTCTCGCCGCCGCGCGGCCCTCGACGACGCCCTCGGCCTCTCGACGGCCATCGTGCAGTTCGTGGCCCGCACGCGCGAGAGCGTGGTGCTCCGCGACGCCGCCGCCGAGGGCATGTTCACCGACGACCCCTCCATCGCACAGCGCGGCGCGCGCTCGGTGCTGTGCGCGCCCCTCGTCGAGCGCGGCCAGCTCGTGGCCGTGGTGTACATGGAGAACAACCTCACCGCGGGGGCCTTCACCAGCGACCGCCTCGAGGTGCTGCGCCTGCTCAGCTCGCAGGCCGCCCTGTCGCTCCACAACGCGCGGCTCTACGACGACCTGCAGCGCGCCCTCGACGAGCAGCGGCGCGTGGCCGAGGCGCAAGCGCGCTTCGTGCCCCGCGAGTTCCTCGAGGGCCTGTCGCGCCGCACCATCGTCGACGTTACGCTGGGCGAGCACGTGCGCCGCGAGATGAGCATTCTCTTCTCCGACGTGAAGGGCTTCACCACCCTCGTCGAGGGGATGAACCCCGGCGAGCACATCGCCTTCATCAACGAGTACCTGTCGTTCATGGAGCCGCCGCTCCTCGCCAACGGCGGCTTCGTCGACAGCTACATCGGCGACGCCATCATGGCGCTGTTTCAGGGCGGCGCCGACGACGCGGTGCGCGCCGCCGTGGGCATGCGCGCGGGCCTCGACCGCCTCAACGCGCAGCGCGCGGCGCGGGGCGCGCCCCCCGTGTTCATGGGCGTCGGCGTCAACACCGGCGTGCTCACCATGGGCACCATCGGCGGCCCGCAGCACATCAAGTGCGGCGTCATCGGCGACCCGGTGAACCTCGCCGCCCGCGTCGAGTCCCTCACGCGCCGCTACGGGTCGTTTCTGCTCGTGAGCAACCACACGCGCGAGCGCCTCGCCGACCCGTCGCCCTTCGCGCTGCGCGAGGTGGGCCGCGTCATCGTCGTGGGCCGCACCACGCCGGTCACCCTCTACGAGTCGCTCGCGGCCGAGTCGCCGCGCGTGCGCGACGCCCGCCTGGGCACCCTCGCCCGCTACGCCGAGGGCCTCGAGGCCTTCTACGGTCGGCGCTTCGCCGACGCCGTGGCGTGCTTCGAAGCGTGCGTCGCCGCGTGCGACGACGACCGCCCCGCGGCCATCCTCCTGGCCCGCGCGCGCACCCTCCTCCGCGACGGCTGCGACCCCGCGTGGACGGGCGTCGAGGCCCTCGAGAAGAAGTAGCGCGCGGCCCCGCGGCCGCCCTGATATCGCGTGACATTGTGGGCGCGCCCTCGCTCGGGCGACAACGCACCTGCGAGCACGAACCCGACGCTCCGTCCTCCCCCCTCCGCGGGCGCGACGTGGAGCCTCGAGCGCGCGTCGCGCGGCGCACCCCCGAACGCACCCCCAGAGGATTCCCACATGGGCTTCGACACCTACAATCGCACCGTCGTCAACTCCTGGAACGAGTGGGACCCCCTCCGTCACGTGATCGTCGGCGTGGCCGACAAGGGCTGCATCCCCGTGTCGGAGCCCGCCATCGAGTACGACGTGCCCCCCGAGGCCGAGGTCGAGGGCAAGCGCGGCCAGTGGCCCGACGAGCTCATCGCGCGCGCCACCGAGGAGCTCGACAACCTCGCCAACGTGCTGCGCAAGCGCGGCATCCGCGTCGACCGCCCCACGGCCATCGACTTCGACAAGCCCGTGGTGACCCCCGACTTCGAGCACCCCTCGATGATCGGCTGCATGCCCGCCCGCGACGTGCTCCTCACCGTGGGCGACGAGATCGTCGAGGCCACCATGTCGTACCGCGCCCGGTGGTTCGAATACCTCGCCTATCGCCCGCTGCTGCTCGAGTACTTCAACAGCGACCCGAACATGCGCCTCACGGCGGCCCCCAAGCCCCGCCTCGGCGCCGCCTCGTACAAGCCGGGCTACTTCGCCGACACCAACATTTCGGACTTTGGTACCATTATCAACAAGGCCGATAGCCGTTATTATGTGACCACCGAGTTCGAGCCCCTCTTCGACGCCGCCGACGCGACGCGCTGCGGGCGCGACATCTTCGTGCAGCACGGGTTTACCACCAACGAGAAGGGCATCGACTGGCTCCGCCGGCACTTCTCCAATCACCGGATCCACAAGGTAAACTTTCGCAACGACCCCGACCCCGTGCACATCGACTGCTCGCTCGTGCCGCTGCGCCCGGGGCTCATGATGGCCAACCCCGACCGCCCCCTCGTGATGGAGGCCGGCAAGGAAGACCTCTTCGCCCGCAACGGCTGGGAGGTGGTCATGGCCGCCAAGCCCGCCCACGCGAAGCCCCAGCCGCGCTGCTATTACAGCATCTGGCTGTCGATGAACTTCCTCACCCTCGACCCCAAGACGGTCGTGGTCGAAGAGACCGAGGTCTACCAGAACGAGCAGCTCTCGCGCCTGGGCTTCGAGGTGATCCCCATCCCCTTCCGCAACGCCTACTCCTTCGGCGGCAGCATTCACTGCGCCACCGCCGACGTGCACCGCGAAGGCACCTGCGTCGACTACTTTCACCGCCAGTGAGCCGCGTCACCGTTCACCCAACACCGAAGAGAGAGGCACACCGATGACGCGATCGCACACCGTAGACTTCGAAGCCCGCCGCGCGGCCCCCGTGGCCGTCGGCCGCTTTCCCGACCACTGCGAGGGGTACTTCGCCTGCGACGCGCCGGGGTACCTCCTGGGCGTGTCGCTCAAGATCGGCCGCGTGCCCTGCGGGCTCGTGTGCCCGGGCTCGACGCTCCTCGACGAGATCAACGCCTTCGACGCCGCCGAGGTCGACGGCGCCAACATGGGCCAGCTCAACGTGATCACCGTGTCGTCGTTCTGCGGCCCGCAGGGCACCAT
>CAISKJ010000077.1 GCA_903885885.1 uncultured delta proteobacterium | reverse complement strand
TGCCTCCCCTGCGTGACGCCCACATCCGTCTGGCCCACGCCCGCGAGGTGCTGATCGACGTACACCGTCGCCTCGAGCACCGAGGGCTCGACGAGCAGCCGCGCGCGGTTCTCGAGCAGCAGAAGCCGCGCCTCTACGTCGACGTGCGCGCCCGGCGCGAGCTCTCGCTCGACGTGGAGCGGCTGGTATCCCTCGGCGGCGACGTCGAGGGTGCGCAGGCCCGGGTCGACCACGGCCTCGCGGTCGACGATCACCACCGCGTGGCCGTCGACGCGCAGCGTGGCGTGCGGCGGCTGGAGCGCGACCGCGAGCGTGACGAGCGTCGCGCGCAGTCGTGCGACCTCGCGGCGCAGCGCCTCGATGCGTTCGGGGCGGGCGTCGGCGTCGGGCGCGCGGAGGTAGCGTTCGAAGGCCTCGACGGCCTCGACGTTGCGCCCGATGCCCCGATACGCGAGCCCAAGATTGTACGACACGGCGGCGAGGGGGCGCAGCGCGAACGAGGCCTCGAGCGCCTCGACCGCGTCGCGGAAGCGGTTTCCCTGCAGGGCGACCATGCCCTGCTCGAAGGCCGCGCGCGCGGCGTCGGGGGCCGTCTGCGCGAGGACCGAAGGAGGGCGCGCGAACGCCGCGCACGTGATGAGCGCGGCGGCGACGCGGCGAGCGGTCGGTGCGGCGGGGCGCATCGCGGCGTGGCCTCAGTCGCGTCGTCCGGGTGGACACCCGGCGTCGGAGGGGAGCGCATCGAGGGCGCGCCGCAGCGCGAGCACGACCTGGGTCGCATCGCGAGGGCGCGCCGCGGGAGCGCGCGCGAGGAGTCGTGCGACGAGCGCGTCGACCTCGGGCGAGAGCGCGGGCGCGACGGAGCGCACCCGCGGTGCGTCGCCGCGCGTGCGATCGAGCATCACGTCGATGACGGAGCCCGTGAAGGGCGGCTGTGCGGTGAGCATTTCGAAGAGCGTGACGCCGAGGGAGTAGAGGTCACTCGGGGGCGTGCATCGCTCGCCGAGCACCTGCTCGGGCGCCATGTAGCCCGGCGTGCCGAAGATCTGTCCCGTGATCGAGAGCTTCTGCTCGCGGTGCATCTGGGCGAGGCCGAAGTCGAGCACGCGCACGCGGGGCGCGCGCTCGCAGAGGAAGACGTTCGCGGGCTTGATGTCCCGGTGGATCACGCCCGCCTCGTGGGCGCGCGCGAGGGCGCTCGTGATGTCGATCGCGACGTCGAGCGCCTCGGCGGTGGGCAGCGGCCCGCGCCGGAGGCGATCGTGGAGCGACTCGCCCTCGAGAAGCTCCATGATGAGGTAGAGGTTGTCGCCGTCGACGCCGCTGTCGGTGATGTCGACGATGTTCCGGTGGCGCAGCAGGTTCGAGGCCCGCGCCTCGTCGAGGAAGCGGGTCTTGGAGGCCGCCGTCGCGGCGTACCGCGGGTCCAGGAGCTTGAGCGCGACGGCGCGCCCCGAGGCCTCGTGGCGCGCGTGGTACACGGCCGCCGTGCTGCCATAACCGAGGGCACGCACGAGGCGGTAGTGGGCGCCCACGAGGGTGCCCACACGCGGGTCGGCGGCCGCCGCGAGGTCGGCCCCGTCGAGGGGGCAGCGCCCGGCGTCGGTCTGATAGAGGGCCTTGCAGCGGGTACAATGCTTCCACATGGGCGGTTCGATGGGGCGTCGGGGACCCCCGCCGGAGCCTATCACCCCGATGCCCCTCCGCCGTCGCCTGACATCGATGCAGGACGCTTGCGCAAAGGGCCCGCCCCGACGCACCATTGCGCCCATGACCATCAGCCCCTCGTTGGATGAACTTCGCGCGAAGCTCGACGAGACAGCGGGTGTTGTGCTGGGCAGCGACCTTCGTCCGCATTTCCTGCGTGACGGGGTGCTCGTCGTCTCGCCGAAGACCTCGCTCTTCGACTGCGCAACCGCCGTGGCCACCGACGATGCCACCGTGGTCGCCGCCTGGCTCGCCGACGGCACGCTCCGTCGTCCGACGACCGAGGAGCGCGACGCGTGGAGCGACGACGACGCGCGGCGCTGGGAGGCCGTGATCGTGCAGCCCTTCGTGTTGGTGCAGGCGCCCGTGGCCAAGCGCCAGCCGCGTGCGAGCGCGAGCGGCTGAGGGCCGGGGCGGGGAGCGGAGCCGCTGATTGTTCGGGGGGACGATCGGGGCGGAGGGCGGAGGCAGGGGGCCGGCGACGCGCGCGTCACCGGCCTCGTGCGGTTTGGCTCAGGGCGCGGGGCAGCGCCAGCCCACGTTGAACGAGTTGAGGATCGGCGTCGCGCCGCTATCCGACGACTGCATCGAGATCGCGAGTCGGAGCTGCCGCGCGGGCGTGATCGCCGCGCCCGTGAAGGCCGCCGCGAGGCTCACGGGTGAGGTGTCGCGCGGGGCGAGGGCGACGGTGACCGACGCGGCGGCGCCGAGGCCCACAGCGGTGGCCGCGGTGCGCGCGGCGAAGCTGATCGAGGTGCCCGTCGGGGTGGTGGCCGCCCACGTGAAGGTGGTGAACACGGGCGCGTCGCAGCCGAGGTCGATGGTCTCTTCGTAGGTGCCCTGGGCGATGGTGGTGCGGCGCACGGAGCCCGTGAAGTCGGAGTACGAGTAGACCTGGTTGGGGCCGAAGAGCACCACGCTCGAGTTGGTCGACGGCGTGTAGCGAATGAGGGGCGAGGGGGCGAGGTAGTGGGCCGCCCACACGTTGCCGACGCGGTCGACACCGAGGCCCGATGGGCCCGTGAAGCCGCCCGGCAGCGGCACGCGCGTGACGGCCGTCGCGGGGATGGTGCCGCCGCCCACGAAGGCGTTCGAATCCCAATTGAGCAGGCCGCCCGAGGTGGTGTCGCTCGTGGTGGCGAAGTTCATCCATACGCGCGCGCTCGCGTCGACGGTGATGCCGCGGCCCGCGGTGCCGCCGATGAGGCTGGTGGTGTCGACGCGCGTCCACGTGTTGGTGGCCGGGTCGTAGCCGAGCGCGTCGCGGCAGCTCCAGCCCGCGAGCCAGAGGCGTCCGCGGCCGTCGGCCGTCATGCCGTACGCGTTGGTGCAGCTGCTCAGGCGACGCGCGGTGGGGTATGCCACCGTGGGGCCCACGGCGAGCGTGGTCGTGTTGATCGACTGCAGCAGCGCCTGGTCGAGCGTGCTCGCCCAGAGGCGTCCGTCGCTGGTGACCACCATGGCGTAGGGCGACACCGCGAGGGGATAGGTGCCCATCACCACGCCCGTGCGCGGGTTGAGCCGGTACGCCATGCGCGTGTTGTAGCCGCCGACCCACACGTAGCCGTAGGGGTTGGCAGCGTCGCCGCGGTCGGTGGTGATGGCCCGGAGCACGGCGTCGTTGGTGCCGACGTTGCCCGTCCAGAGCACGCACTCGTCGGCGCCGTAGGCCTTCACGTCGGTGGGGCTGCTCGAGGTGTCGATGATGCCGTTGCCGTTGCGGTCGATGCAGTTGCTCCGCTCGGCGGCGAGCTTGGTGACGCTGCCCTGCGTGCCGAAGCCGCGGCTGGCCACGTA
>CAISKJ010000076.1 GCA_903885885.1 uncultured delta proteobacterium | reverse complement strand
GCCGGCGAGGTGTGCTCGGCGGGCGCGTGCGTGGCGTCGTGCGGCGCGGGCCTCACCACCTGCGCGGGCGTGTGCCGCGACCTCCAGAGCGACCCCGCCCACTGCGGCGCGTGCACGACCGTGTGCGGCGCTTCGCAGCTCTGCTCGGCGGGCACCTGCGTGGCGTCGTGCGGCAGCGGGCTCACCAACTGCGCGGGCGTGTGCCGCAACCTCCAGAGCGACGACGCCAACTGCGGCGCGTGCGGCGCCACGTGCACGGCCGCGCAGCGCTGCACCGCGGGCCGCTGCGTCACGGTGTGCACCGCGGGGCAGACCGAGTGCGCGGGCGCCTGCCGCGACCTGCAGAGTGACACGAGCAACTGCGGCGGCTGCGGCACCACGTGCCCCGCGGGCCAGGTGTGCACCACGGGCACCTGCCGCCCCACGACGCGCTTCGACGGGAGCACCGCCGCGTCGTGGCAGACGCGCGCCACGGTGCCCATGGCGGCGCCGGGGTTCTCGGCGTACTCGCCCGCGGGGTCGGCGTTCTTCTTCTCGGCCAGCGGCGCGTCCTTCGCGCGCTACAACGAGGCCACCGACAGCTGGACCACGCTCGCCGGCGGCCCGGGCTTCGGCGTGTGGCAGGGGCAGGGCTGGGTGGGCGCCGAGCTCTTCGTGATCCACGACACGGCCATGGTGCGCTACGCGATGGCGACCAACGCGTGGACATCCGTCGTGAGCGGGCTCGCCGTGAGCGACGGCAACCTCAAGGTGCACGACGGCGCGGGTGACATCTACACCTTCACCAACGACGGCCGCCTCGTGCGCGTCACGCCCGGCACGGGCGCCGTGCGCTACTACCCCACGGGGCACACCTCGGTGAGCGAGCCGCGCGTGGCCTTCGACGCGCTCAGCGGCCTCGTCTACGTGGTCGCCAACTTCTGCGACGTGAACGACTTCTTCGCGGTGAACCCCACCACGGGTGCCGTCACCGCGATGCCCCCGCTCCCGCGCCCCGGGTGCTTCAACGACCCCTTCTGCAGCGACTACTCGGGGCACCTCTACGCCGTCGGCCCGCCCGACCCCAACGCCGAGGTGTGGCAGTTCAACACCGTCACCCGCGCCTGGAGCCGCGTGCCCGACATGCCCTTCAACCACGGGTTCAACGGCGCCTGCACCGTCACCGAGTCGGGCTATCTGTACATCACCCCCGGCGACGACACCCGCATGGCACGCCTGCGCCTCAACCCCTGATTCTATAGCGTTTTGCGCGATACCTGGCCGGCGACGCGCACGCGCTCGTTGCGCCGCGCCGCGGTCTGGTGGTAGGCGCCTCGACACCCACCATGACAGGCCCCGACCAGGTACGCCTCACCCAGCTCGCGCACGGCGCGGGGTGAGCAAGCAAGGTCCGCGCTGCGGATCTCGCGCATGTCCTGCGCGCGCTGCCCCTGGTGATCGACCCCAACGTGATCATCGGCCTCGCCCCGGCCGACGACGCGGCCGTCATTCGTCTCACCGACGACATGGCGCTGGTCTTCACGACCGATTTCTTCACGCCCCTCGTCGACGACCCGCGCACCTTCGGGCGCATCGCCGCGGCCAACTCGCTCTCCGACGTGTACGCGATGGGGGCGCGGCCCCTCGTGGCGCTCAACATCGTGTGCTTCCCGATGAAGACGCTCGGGGCCGCCGTGCTGGGCGAGATCCTCGCGGGCGGCAACGACATCGCGCGCGAGGCCAACATCGCCATCGCGGGCGGCCACTCCGTCGAAGACGCCGAGCCCAAGTACGGCCTCGCCGTGATCGGCACCGTTCACCCCGCGAAGGTGTGGCGCAAGGGCGGCGCGCGCGCGGGCGACCGCCTCGTGCTCACCAAGGCCCTCGGCACCGGCGGCATCTATGTGGCCTATTTCGGCCTGCTGGCCCAGACCGGCGCCATCGCCCTGCGCTGGAAAGAATCCTACGACATGGGTGTCGGCCACGCCCCGCTTTCCAATCTCTACGAATCGGTGGT
>CAISKJ010000075.1 GCA_903885885.1 uncultured delta proteobacterium | reverse complement strand
TCGCGCATGCGTGCGGCGATGGCCTCGTGCTCGGCGCGCGCGTGGTCGCGATCGGCCTCGGCCCGCGCGGTGCGAGCGCGCAGCTCGGCGACGCGCGCGTCGTGGCTCGCGACCATCGGGCGATACGCGCCGTAGTACCCGGCCGCCCCGAACGCAGCGAGGCCGGCGAGGGCGATGACCGCCAGGAGGGGCGCGCCCACGCCGCGTCGACCCGCGCGGGCGATCTCGGCCATCGCGTGGGCGTGGGCCTCGGCGCGCTCGTGCTCGCGCGCGGCACGGTCTCGCTCGGCCTCGGCGCGGAGTTGCATCTCGCGAGCCTCGCGGGCCTCGCGGGCCTCGCGCTCGATGGAACCGCGACGGCGCTGCTCGGCGTGGCGCTCGGCCTCGAGGGCGACCGCCCGCTCGGCGGCGCGACGCTCGGCCTCGGCGCGCTCCCCGTCGAGGCGGAGGAGACGGGCACGCTCGGCCTCGTCGGCACGGCGCGCGGCGTCGCGCACGCGCTCGGCTTCCAGGCGCTGCAGTTCGTGGATCGAGGTGAGAACCGAATCGTCGCGTGTGCTCGCCATGGGAAAGCCTCCGGTTGGTGCGCTGACCGCTCTCGCGGCGGCCCGACCCAGGCTCTGACGACCGTGGAGTTGAAAAGTTTTGCCGACGAGAGAAGTTTTTGCGCCGCGCGTTCTCGATCGAACCCAACACCCACCGGAAATTGCAGCGATTCCAGGTGTTTGGATGAGCGCCGCCCTTCTGCTACCTCGTTTCGTCCTTTGGGTGGCGCGCGCCGACTATGTTGCAGTGCAACATATTCTCTTGCCACGGCGTCGGCGGGGGCACTAGAACGCGCGCCCACAGGAGACCGAAGCTCATGGAACTCAAGGACCTCAAGATCATCGTGACGGGCGGCGCGCAGGGCATGGGCGCCCATTTCGTTCACCGCCTCGCCGAGGCCGGCGCGCAGGTGGCGGTGGGTGATGTGAAGGAAGAGGGCCTCGCCGCGGTGGTCGAGGCGGGCAAGGGGCTCCCCGGCGCCATTCACGCGCGCAAGCTCAACGTGGCCGACGAGGCCGACGTGATCGCCTTCGTGGCGTGGGCGCACGAGGCGATGGGCGGGCTCAACGGTCTCATCAACAACGCGGGCATTCTGCGCGACGGCCTGCTCGTGAAGAAGGATCGCGAGACCGGCAAGGTGATCAAGCTGGGCCGCGAGCAGTGGGACGCCGTGATCGGCGTGAACCTCACCGGCGCCACGATGGCCGTGCGCGAGGTCGTGTCGAAGATGGTCGAGACGGGCGCCCGCCCCGGCGTGATCGTGAACATCTCGTCGATCGCCCGTCACGGCAACCGCGGCCAGTCGAACTACACCGCCGCGAAGGCCGCGCTCGCTGCCAACACGGTGACCTGGGCGCGCGAGTTCGGCCCCTTCGGCGTGCGCGTGGGCGCCGTCGCCCCGGGCATGATCGAGACCCCCATGACCCAGGGCATGAACCAGAAGGCGCGCGACGCCCTGGTGGCCAACATCCCCGTCGGCCGCATCGGCGCGCCCGAGGATATCTGGCGCGCCGTGAAGTTCGTGCTCGAGTGCGACTACTTCAACGCCCGCACGATCGACGTCGACGGCGGCCTTTCGATGTAGCATCGCGGCGCGTCCGTCGACGCGCGCGCTCCCTTCCCATCCAGTCGCCCTCGCGTTGCCATCCCCCCGCCGCCGCGTCGCAGCGCTCTTCGTGCTCTCGGGCGCGAGCGGCCTCGTGTTCGAAGTCATCTGGGTGCGCCAGCTCGCGCTCTGGGTGGGGCACGGCACCGTCGCCATAAGCCTCGTCGTCGCCGCCTTCCTCGCGGGCCTCGTGCTCGGCAGCGTGCTCGGCGGTCGCCTCGCCGACCGCGGCGGCAGGCTCGTGCGCATGTACGCGGTACTCGAAGCGATCACGGGCGTCGCCGCCCTCGCGGTGAGCGCGCTGCTCTCGCAGGCCGCGCCGCTCTCGATCTGGGTCGCCGACCACGGCCCCTCGTTCGCCACGTCGCTCACCGCGCGGGTGGTGGCGGGCTTCGTGGTGGTGCTCGTGCCCACGGCGGCG
>CAISKJ010000074.1 GCA_903885885.1 uncultured delta proteobacterium | reverse complement strand
TGTCGCCGCGGACGGTGCATGTGAACCCGTTTTGCATGGACCGGACGGAGGTGAGCGTGGCGGCGTACCGCGCGTGCGTGACGAGCGGCGGGTGCGCGGCGGAGCCCAACCCCCAGCGCAACGTGCGCGGTGACAACAACCTGTTCTGCAACTGGAACCGTCCGAACGCCGAGAGCCACCCGGTCAACTGCGTCGATTGGCAGCAGGCGACGGCCTATTGCACCTCGGTGGGCGGTCGGCTTCCGAGCGAGCAGGAGTGGGAGTACGCGGCGCGTGGGCGCGAAGGTCGCGTGTACGCGTGGGGCAACGAGCCGCCGACGGGGGCGCTCGCGAACCTTCTCGGTGACGAGGGGGTGTCGTATGCCGTGTCAAGCGGATTCAGCGGGTGGGCGGCGTATCCAGGGCATCACGACGAGTACGCCCTCACGGCTCCGGTCGACTCGATGGCGGCGGGTGCGACGCCCGAGGGGCTGTTGCACATGACGGGCAACGTCTGGGAGTGGACGTCGACAGTTGACGGAAACAACCGCGTCCACCGCGGCGGCAGTTGGGGCAGCGGCGTACCGTCGTGGGTGCGCGCCGCGTCTCGCGGCGCGAACGTGCCTGCGCGCAGTAACTACAGCCTGGGGTTTCGGTGCGCGCGCGGGGTTATGTAGCCTCCCCTTTCATCCTTCATTGATTTCCCCTTGCGCGGAGCGCTCTGGAGAGCGCGTGCGCAGCGCGAAGTGCAAGGATTCAGGCGACGTGCCTTGGCCCCCTCGCGCGCGAAGCGCGCGTCGCGTGGCGGGCGATGTAGGCGCAACTCGCGTCGGGAGGGTTTTACGCGCGCGATGTGACTGCGACGTATTCTGTTGCTTCGCGCGCGAGGGCGCGTAGGCCCGCGACCCGGCGGGGCCGCCCCGTTGCCAGGGAGGACCCCGCCAGGGTCGGGCGATCACCACCCGGTGCCGTCACCGCGTGGTCCCCGGGCGGGGGGAAGCCGATGCACACCTCCAGAAGCCGCAGAGCGCCTCCGCCCCGGCATCGGCACGCTCCGCTGCAGATCCGCGTCGCGCATCGGCGTCGGGGCTGCTCGCAAGGCCAACAGCCTTGCTTCGTAGCCCCTCCTTGCTGCGCTTGCGTCTCTTTGCGGCCCGTACCGATGCCGGGGCGTCACCGCTCTGGCCGCTGGAGCGCTGGCGTGGCCTCGCGCGCGCACCGAAACCCGATGTTGTTGTTACGGTTCGCAGGCTCGTTCGTGTTGCGAGACGCGGCGCGCACCCACGACGGTTCGTTGTTGTTCCAACTGCCGCCGCGGTTGACGCGGAGCTGCCCGGGGCACCTGCGACTCTATCACCGCTCACCATCGAGGGAGAGGAACAACGCCGGGTCATCGTAGAGCCCGATGCGGCGCAGCAGCCGCCCGCGGAGGCGCCAGGTGTCGGCGTGCGACCAGTGCGCGAAGGTGGCGCGCAGGCTCGCCCACACCTCGGCAGGATCGATGAGCCCGCGCTCGGCGTCGACCACCTTCGAGAGCAGCCGCCGCTCGGCGCGCGCCACGCTGGTGCGCCGCACGCGCACGTGGTCGGGCAGCACGCGGTAGCCCACGAAGCCGACGCCCGCGCGCGTGGGGTGAACCTCCCAGGGGTGCAGTCGCAGACGGAGCGCGTGACAGGCGTCTTCGATGCGCCGCGCGAGGTCTTCGAGGGCCGCGCGGTCGTCGCCAAACACGAGCATGTCGTCCATGTAGCGGAGGTAGGGGCGCACGCGCAGGCGGTCTTTGACGAGGTGGTCGACGGGGTCGAGGTAGCGGTTGGCCCAGAGCTGCGAGGTGAGGTTGCCGAGGGGCAATCCTACCTCGCGGGCGAAGGGCGCGAAGAGGTCGTCGCCGGGGAAGTGCCACCGCTGCCGTGAGCAGTCGCCCGCCGCGAGGATGCGCTCGCACAGCGCGCGGAGCCACGCCTCGGGCACGTCGCGGGCGAGCTGCGCGCGCACGGTGTTGTGGTCGATGGAGGGGAAGTAGCGCGCCACGTCGAGGTGCGCGTACCAGCGATAGGTGCGCGCCCAGCACTTCGCGCGCTGGAGGGCGGCGTGGGTGCCGAGGCCCGCGCGGCACGCGTAGGTGTCGCCGATGAGCCGACGGTCGAGGCGCGGTTCGAGCACGGCGAAGAGGCACTGGTGCACCACGCGGTCGCGGAAGGGCTGCACGGAGATCACGCGCGCCTTGGGGTCGTGAACGCGCACGAGCCGCGGTCGCGCGGGGGTCCACCGATCGGCGAGGAGCGCGTCGTGGAGCTCGACGAGCTCGCGCTCGAGCTCGAGGCGAAAGCGGGCGACGGAGGCGCGGGCGCGCTTGCTCCGCGCGGCGCGGCGCGTGGCCTGCCAGAGCGCCGCGAGGGAGAACACCGCGTCGGGGGTCACGGTGCAGCGGGCTCGCGTTCGAAGCGAATCCAGCCGGCGATCATCTTGCCGAGGGCGACGGTGCTCTTCA
>CAISKJ010000073.1 GCA_903885885.1 uncultured delta proteobacterium | reverse complement strand
TCGGCGAGCGCGTCGCCGCCGCGCGCGCCGCCCTCGCCGCGGCGGGGAGCGACTCCGTGGGCGCCACGCTCGCGCGGGCGCGGCTCTTCATCGACCTCGGGCTCAACGAGCAGGCGCGGGGCCTCGTGCGCTCGCTCATCACGTCGGAGCCCGCGCGCTTCGAGCCCCTCGAAATCATGATCGTCGCCGACATCGAAGACCTGCGCTTCGACGTCGCGCGGGGCCTCCTCGGCGAGACGCGCGCGCGCTTCCCCCGCGAGGCTCCCCGGTGGGACGCGCTCGCGCGGCGCATCCCCCTCGCGAGCCCGTAACCCCTCAGGGCAGCTGCGCCAGCGAGGGCGTGCACCCGTCTTGCCAGTAGAGCACGAAGCCCCTGCGCCCGGGCATCGTGGCGAGCAGCGCGCGGTCGCGCTCGGGGTCGCGGTGGTTCACCCAGAGCACGTCGTCGCGCAGGTCGGGGTCGTGCAGCGGCCGCCATTGCACCAGGTAGTGGGGCCGCCGCGGATCGCACTGCGGCGCGGGGTGAAACGGCACCTGCGCGAAGATCACCGCGTTGTGAATCCCCGCCCGCTCGACCATCTCGAGGGGCTTGCGCGCGTCGTCGCCGGCCATGGCGAGGGTCGCGAGGCGCCTGGGCACATGCACCGTGACGCTCAGCGCGGCCATCACGAGCACGAGGGCCGCCGGGGCTACGCCGAGGGCGCGCAGCGAAGGGCTCTCCGCGCGGTCGACGGCGAGGCCTCGCGCCCAGCGGTGCAGCGCCCCGCCGCCCGCTACGGTGAGCAGAAGCATCGGGAGCGCGAGTTCGAAGTAGTGGTGCGGGCCGAAGAAATCGACGCCCGGGTCGAGCGCGAACATGTGCACGAGGCAGAAGAGCGCGAAGCCCGCCGCGAGCACCCGGCGCAGCGCGCCGCGCGGCGCGAAGGGAACGAGGATCCACGCGCAGGGCCAGCCGAACACGGCGGCCTGAAAGCGGTAGAGCCCCAGGGCGAGCCACGCGAGCACGTCGCGGGGGCCGCGGTCGAAGGCGAAATGCGCCACGGCCACGTCGAGGTAGCGGCGCTGGTTGCCCGTCCACACGACGGTGAGGTGCGTGCCCGAGTCGCGGATGAGCCGCGCGGCGTACTGGTACGCGGTGGTGCTGAACGAGCCCGTGAGGGCCTTGTTCACGAGCAGAAACATCGCGCCCAGGAGGGCCGCGGGCAGGGCGAAGGCCGCGGCTGCACGCACCCGCGCGGCGCCCTCGCGCTTCACGACGCCGAGGGCCCACCACGCGACGAGGGGCGCGCCGAGCCCGAAGGCCGACGTCGGGCGAATGAAGAAGGCCGCGCCGAAGAGGGCGCCCACCGCGGCGTGCGTCCACCGCGGGGCGTCGTCGTCGCGGCTGCGCAGCACGGCCCACGCGAGCCACGCGAGCGCGCAGAGGCAGCTCGTGTGCGACATGAGCGTGGCGGGCGCGATGAGCAGGCTCGGCGAGGTGACGGCGATCACCGCCGCGAGGCGCGCCCACGTGGCCCCGGCGATGCGCTGCGCCGTGAGCATGAGCGCGGGCACCGTGAGCCCCGCGAGGAGGGGGTTGACCACCTCGGGGTGTCCGATGAGAACCCCGGGCGCGAGGAGCGCGGGCCAGCCGAGGAAGTACTGCGAAAACGACCGGCCGTCGTTCACCATGAAGTCGTGTTGAAAGAACTCGCGCAGCGGGTGTGCGGCCGACCACAGCCGACCGCTTGCGAGGAGGCGCGCCGAGAAGAGGTAGCAGCCCTCGTCGTCGGTGATCGGTGCGCCCTGGAGCACCCCGTGGTGAATCGCGAGCGGGAGCACGAAGGCCGCGAGCGACGCGAAGGCCATGAAGGCCTTGTCGTCGAGGCGGTTCCACAGGCGACGGAGGGCGGTGTCGCCCGCCGGGGTGGCCGCGAAGCGCGAGAGCGCGAGCGTGAACGCGAAGGCCGCCGCGCTGCCCCACACGAGCCAGTGCGAGAGAAAGTTGGCGTAGCGCGGGTGGGGCACCAGCACGGAGCCAAAATCGAGCGCAAAATCGTCGAAGAAGCGCCCGCCGAGCGCGCGCATGCACGCGAGCGCGAGCGCGCCGGCCATCGCCGGGAGCGCCCACCCCGCAGGGCTCACGGGGGCGTCAGAACGGTCCATGGAAGGGCTTGTGAAGGCGCGCCGCCGCGTCGCTGTCGCTCGCGACCGCAGCGTCACCCGTCTCCATCGTGGCGAGGGCCGCGCGCACCACGTCGTCGGCGCCCGGGTAGTACGCCCGCTCGAGCACCGGCGCGCAGGGCGTGGGCACCGCGGGCAACCCCACCCGCTTCACCGGGGCCTTCAGCTCACGAAAGAGCGTCTCGCTCACGCGGGCCGAGATCTCGGCGCTCACGCCGAAGGTGGTCCACCCCGTGTCGGCGATCACCAGGCGCCCCGTGCGCCGCACCGAGGCGCACACGCCCTCGACGTCCCACGGGCGAATGGAGCGCAGGTCGATGACCTCGGCCTCGACGCCCTGCGCGGCCAGCACGGTTGCAGCCTTCATCGCCTCGTTCACCATCTGCGAAATGGCCACGATGGTCACGTCGCGACCGGGCCGCGCGACGCGCGCCTCGCCGATGGGTACGGTGTAATACCCTTCGGGCACCTCTCCCGTGATGCCATAGCTCCATCGGTGTTCGATACACACCACGGGCCAATCGCCCGACAGGGCCGAGAGCAGCATCCCCTTGGCGTCGTAGGGCGTCGACGGCATGATGACCTGGAGCCCCGGGAAGTGCGCCACCACCGCCTGCAGGCTCTGCGAGTGCTGCGCCGCCTGGCCCCACCCGCGACCGATGATCGCTCGCACCACGATGGGGGTCTTCAACCGACCTCCCGCCATGTAGCTCCACTTGGCCGCATGGTTGGCGAGCTGATCGAGCACCAGCAAAAGAAAGTCGTTGCGCGCGTGAACCATCAACGGTCGCATGCCGCTCGCGGCCGCGCCGATGGCCATGCCCGTAATCGACGGCTCGCTGATGGGCGTGTCGAACACCCGCGCGTCGCCGAAGCGCAGGTACGGCGCCCGCGTGGACCCGAAGATGCCGCCGGGGTCGTCGACGCCGACGCCCATCACGAACACGCTCGGGTCGCGCTCCATGGCCTGCACGGTGGCCTCGCCGAGCGCGTCGCTGTAGGCGATCACCCGCGCCATGTGGGAGCCTCCCCGGCGAGGTGTTGATAGAGTTCTGACACGTCGGGCTCGGCGCTCGCGCGCGCGAAGGCGATACCCTGAGCGATCATCGCGCCAACCTCCTCGTCGATGGCGTCGAAGCGCGCCGACGAAACCCCCTGCGCCGCGAGCACCGCGCGCAGGTGAGCCACCGGGCAGCGCGCGCGCCACCCGTCGAGCTCCTCGGCGCTCCGCTGCATCTTGCCGGTGTCGAACTCGGTGCCCACATGCGACATCCAGCGGTACGCCTTCACCTCGAGGAGGGTGGGGCCGCCGCCCGCGCGCGCGCGCTCCACCGCCTCGGCGGCCACGCGGGCGACGTCGCGCACGTCGACGCCCTCGACGCACACGCCCGCCATGCCATACGACGCCGCGCGCTGCGCGATGCCCAACGGTTGGCGGTTCGAGACGTGCGAGAGCGTCGCGTAGAAGTTGTTCTCACACACGAACACCATGGGCAGCTTGCGCAGCGACGCGAGGTTCATGCTCTCATGAAACACGCCCTGCTCGACGGCGCCGTCACCGAAGAACGCCACCGATACACCGCCTGTACCTCGCACCTGGTGCGCCAGCGCGCTGCCCACCGCGATCGACAGCCCGCCGCCGACGATGCCGTTCGCGCCGAGCATCCCAACCCGGAGATCGGCAACGTGAATCGAGCCGCCGCGCCCGCGGCAAAGCCCTTCCTCCCGGCCCAGAATCT
>CAISKJ010000072.1 GCA_903885885.1 uncultured delta proteobacterium | reverse complement strand
GTCGTCTTCGAAGCTCACCTGCACGTCGGCGACGCGCCCCACGCGCACGAGCGCGCCGGCCATGACGGCGAGCGACGCGACGCTCCGGTCGGGGCGCAGGGCGTCGTCGACCCACCACGCCGAGAGCCCCGCGTCGAGGCGCACCACCTGGTAGCGCAGCCACACGCGGCCCGCGAGGTCGGCCCCGGCGCGGGCGCCCAGCTCGCCCCCCTCGCCGTGGGCGCGCAGCGAGCCGTCGAAGCGCGGGCGGCGCAGCACGAGGCCCGCGTCGCCGCCGGCCACCCACGCGTCGGGGAGCGACGCCGACCCCGGCGAGCTCGCGCTCTCGGAGAGCGCGTAGCGACGGCCGAAGGCGGCGGCGACGAGCGTCGCGCCGCCGCCGAGGGGGAGCTCGCCGCGAACGCGCGCGTCGTCGGAGGGGTCGGTCCAGAACGACGACCACACCGACGTGAGGTCGAAGGTGGGGCGCCAGCGCGATAGCTCGGCACCCCACGATCTCCCATCGTTGTCGCCGAAGGCGCATCCCACAAGCAGGTTTGCGATCGTTCGCTGCGGTACGGCATACACGCCCTCGGCGTAGGCGCGCCACCGCGGCGAGAGCGTGAGGTCGACGGAGGCCGCGGCCTTCTCTTCCGCCACGCCGTCGTCGCCCCACACGCGCCGCCACGTCGCGCGAACGAAGAGGGGCCCGTCGCCCGCGGTCTCGACGGCGGCTGCGACGGCGCCCGCGGCCGCGCGGTCTTGCACGCGCGTTGCGAGCGAGGCGTCCCACCCCGTGCGGTCGGCGCGCACGATGCCGTCGCGCTCGTAGCGCCCGTTCGAGAGGGGAAAGCCCGTGCGGGTCTCGAGCCCTCCGTAGGCTTCGAACACCACGCGGTCGGCCACGGTGAGCCGCGCCCGCGCGCCGTCGAAGAGAAAGAAGCCCAACGGGTCGGCGACGAGCTGGCGCCCCAGGCGCACCGTGGTGGTGCCCGCGAAGAGCCCCGCGCCCTCGACGTAGCCGAAGGGCAGGTCGAGCGTGCGGCGCGCGAAGAGGGGCGCAAACTCGGCGGCGCGCGAGCGGTTGAGCTCGTCGAGGCAGCGATCGCTCGTGGGGTCGCAGGCGGAGCCGAAGTCGCTGTCGACGCGCAGACGCGCGCGGATCGACCACACGACCCCGCGGCGCGTGCGCTCGACGGCGCCCAGCGTGAGGGTCTCGGTGAAGCGTCGGAGGGAGAGGACGGGCGCGCCGCCGGGGCCGCGCACCTGGTAGGCCTGGGCCTGCGTGTCGGCGCGCACCTCGGCGTCGAAGGCGCGCGCGGCGCGGGGCGCGCACAGCGCGAGCCCCACGACCGCGGCGACGTGCGGGCGCGCGCGGTCGGTCACGTCAGGGGAGGTCGCTGACCTTGACGCCCCCGTAGCGGGCGATGAGCTGATCGTCGTAGTGGTCGGCCACGACGCCGACGCGCTCGATGAGGTGCGCCACCTCGGTGGGCTCGAGGTCGCGCGTACGACGCTCGGCCACCACGACCACGCGGTCTTGATGGAGGCCGAAGGACATGCCGCCGAGGCCCGTCGCGTTGAGCTCGAGGAGGGTCTTGTACAGCTCGGGGCGCACGCCCTCCTCGACCTTGATGATCGGCGACACGATGCGCAGCCGCGGCGCGTCTTCGCCGTCGCGCGCGGGGCGGAGGAACACCGCCACGGCGGCGCTGCCGCGCATGAGCGACCACGCGCGGCCCTGCCCCGGCGGCGACATGCGCACCGTCTCGGGGTCGATGCCCTGCTTGCGGATCATCGACTCGACCATCTCCGCGGCGCGTTCGATCTCAGACTCTTCGTTGCGGCTCTGCACGTCGTCGCTCCCCTCGCAGACACACTGTCAAATCTCCGTCGGGATTCGCACCCATGACCGTCGCTTGTCAAGGCGCCGCACGGCGCCCCCGACGCGCTACGGGATGGTGACGGGCACGACGGTCGTGTTGTTCGAGAAGGTCACCTCTTCGAAGGTGCGCGTGGGGTTGAGCGTGACCGCGAGCTGATAGGCGCCCGAGGGGATGCCCGTGATGTCGATCCACTGGCAGTCGAGGTCGTTGCCGTACAGGTCGGCC
>CAISKJ010000071.1 GCA_903885885.1 uncultured delta proteobacterium | reverse complement strand
GCGTCGACGGCGCGTGGCGCAGCGCCGGCGCGCGCCGCGTCGAGGTCACCCTCACGTCGACGGGGGCGCCCCGCGCGATCACTGCGCTCGATCTGCGCGCGGGCGGCGCGGTCGACGCGCGGGACCTCTGGCCGGCGCTCACCATGGTGCTCGGCATCGGGCTCGTGGTGCTCGCCGCGCGGCTCGCGCGGGGCCCGGGCGATGCGCCCGCCGAGGCGCTCCCGTCGGTCGACACGATCCCCGAAGCGGCGCGCGGCTACGCGGGCTTCGCCTACGCCGTGCTCGCGCTCGCGGCGGCCAACGCGGCGGCGCAGGTGCCCGTGCTCCGCGGCGGCATGCACGGGGCGACGATGCTCGCCTCGATGGTGCTTCAGCAGGGTCTCCTCGCGCTCGCGGCCGCGTGGCTCCTGGGGGCGCTGCGAGCCCCGTCGGCGCGCGTCGCGATGGAGCTCACGACGCCTCCCGCGGGCTGGGCGCGCCGGGCCCTCACGGCCGCGGTGGGGCTCCTCGCGGTGGCCCTCGTCACGGGCCTCGCGCTCAAAGACGCGGGCGACAGCCCCATCGCGCGCGCCGTCGAGGCGATGCCCACCCGCTACGTGATCGCCTTCGGGGCCGTGTGCGCGCCGCTGCCTGAGGAGCTGTTCTTCCGCGGCGTGCTCGGTCGCCTCGTGGCCTCGGTCGCGGGCGAGCGTCGGGCCGCGCTGGTGATCGGCCTCTCGGCGTTGATCTTCACCCTCATGCACGCGATGCAGCTCGACGGGGCGCTGATGGGGCTCGTGCCCATCGCGGCGCTCGGGCTGGTCAACGGCTGGCTGCGGTGGAGCACGCGGGGCCTCGTCGCGCCGTGGGCCGTACACACGATCTACAACGGCGCGCTGGCCCTCTCCGCGCTCGCCTGAACATCTGCCTCCCTCTGGCGACAGGCGCATTGCGTCGAGGCAAGCTGCTTCTTTCAAATCTGCAAGGGTGCCTGGCCGCGCGCCGGTCGGATGCCGCGAAAATGAGCGTCTTCGTCGTGGCACGAAGTCTGCTCTATGTCCCCGCAAGCGGCGACGCCGGCGGTCCCCCCCACGCCAGAGGCAGTCGCCGCTATTCTTTTCTCTGCATCGCGGCGATGCCCTCTTCAATCAACCGGTCGAACCTTCGAACCTGTTGAATGAAGAGGGCATCGCCTTTTGTGCTTTGCGCGGACGACCGCACAGAAGCGCGACGGCGCGGCCATTTCAGAACTGAACGGTCGCGATGGAGTGCCCAAACGATGGCCCAGCGCGCGACCCACGAACGCGCCTCGACGCGATGCCGCGGGCGCATCGGTCGAGGGCTTCGGTCGGTCTCTCGTGGTCTCGTCAGGCGGTCGGGGACGCGGTGACTTCGGCGGGCGCTTCGGCGACCGGCGCCGCGACCTCGCGCACCTTGGCGCGGAGCACGCGCAGGGTGTCGAGCTCCATGGGTGACACCACACGCTCGTCGGTGAGCGCGCCCATCGCGGTTCGGATGTATCGGGCGGGGGTCTCGGGGCCGAAGAGGGCCTCGATCACCTCGCTGGCCTTGGCCGCGCCCGTCTGCAGGGCGCGCGTGCGAAAGCGCAGCGCGAGGAGCGAGCCCGCGTAGCCCGCGCGCGCCACCGCGTCGTCGCCGTCGTCGACCGCGAGCATGGCGAGGTAGGTGGCCACGTCGACCTTCTTGCCCACGCCGTCGATGCGACGAATCACCACCATGGAGCCCTCTGCGCGGCGGGCCGCGACGTGCGCGCGCACCGCGTCGACGGTGGCGAAGCCCTTCTCGCGGAGCCACTGCCAGGGGAGCGCGGCCACGTACTCGGTGGCATCGACCACCTTCGAGATGGCAGGGTCGTTGGGGCCGAGGCGCGTTGCACCGGTGAACACCAGCCCGTCGGGCGCGCCCGGTTGGAGCATGGCCGCGAGCGTCGTCGCGTCGGGCTCGCACGCGAGCTTCACGTCGACGTACTCGTCGAGGGTCGAGACGCCGAGCGACAGCGCCGGGCCGAACATCATCTCGGGCTTGGGGTGAAAGCCCTGCGAGTAGAACATCGGGAGCTCGGCGCGGCGAAACACGCGCGGCACGAGGCGCACGAGGTCGAGGTGGCTCTCGAACGCGGCGCGTCCCAGCCGACGGAAGGCCACGCGGTAGCGCCTGGGCTCGCCCTGCGCGAAGGAGGCCTTGGGGCGGCGCTCCTCGGGGGTGACCACCGCGGGGCGCTCCTTCGGTTCGCGGCGGCTCTTCGCGCT
>CAISKJ010000070.1 GCA_903885885.1 uncultured delta proteobacterium | reverse complement strand
TGCTCTCTGCACGTTGCCGTGGGTTTCCAACCCGCGGCGACGAAGCGCTTCAGGAACATTCCCGAATCACAGTGATTTTGATGCGCTCGCCCTACCACGGGCGGTGAAGGCCTTCGCGGCGCGCCGACGACGGCCCCGAGCGACGCGAAGACGCGCTACCCTCCGCGGCCTCCAACACGCACACCTCCATGGCGCCCACGCTTCGACTCCCGGTCTGCCTCGCTGCGACGCTCTTCGGCTGCGCCGAGTCGGTGACCGCTTCGGCGCCCCCCGCCGACGCCGCGCCCGTGGATGCGCCCGTCGACGCCGCGCGCGACGTCTACCGCGCGCCGGGGCTCGTGCGCGCGCTCACCATCACCGACGTGGCGCTCTTTCAGGCCGTGCGCATCCCGCTGCTCCAGGCGGGCGTGACGGTCACGGAGCGCGCGCTCCCGGTGATCGCAGGGCGCGCCGCCGTGCTGCGGGTCTATGTGCGCCCCGAGGCGGGCTACGCGCCGGGCGCCGTCGATGCCGAGCTCACCGTGCGCCGCGACGGAGCGCCCGTGGTGCTCCGCGACCGCAAGCTCATCGATCGCGCCTCGCGCGAGTCGGAGGCGAGCGGGCTCTTCGCGTTCGAGGTGCCCGCGGAGATGATGGGCGCCGACACGCGGCTCTCGGTGCGGCTCCTCGCGCCGGGCGGGGCCGACGGGGTGGCCGGGGTCGACGACGGCGCGCGCTTCCCCTACGACGGCGGCGAGCACGCGGTGGTCGCGGTCGACGGCGGCCCCATCGAGGTGACGCTCGTCCCCCTGCGGTGGAACGCCGACGGCTCGGGCCGCCTGCCCGACACCTCGCCCGCGCAGGTCGAGGGCTTCCGCGCGGTTCTTCAGGCGATGTACCCCGTGCGCGAGGTGATCATCGACGTGCACGAGCCCGTGCCGTGGGATCGCGGGCTGCTCCCCTCGGGCGACGCCGACTTCGGTGCGATTCTCTGGTTCTTGCGCGCCCTGCGCCGCGCCGACGACGCGCCCCAGCGCCGCTACTACTACGGCCTCGTCGCGCCCGCGGAGTACCTCGACGAGTACTGCAACGGTCGCTGCGTGCTCGGTCAGGCGTACCTCAACGGCGGCCCCGACGACCCGCTCGGCAAGGTGGCCTCGGGCGTGGGCTTCAGCGCGCGCGGCGTCGACCGCACCTTCGCGCACGAGATCGGTCACAGCCACGGCCGACCGCACGCGCCCTGCGGCGGCGCGGCGGGCGTCGACTCGCAGTTTCCGCACGAGGGCGGCACCCTCGGCGTGTGGGGCTACGACGCGCGCCGCCGCGCCTACGTGCGCCCGAGTTCCTTCGACTTCATGGGCTATTGCACCCCCGACTGGGTGTCCGACTACACCTACGGCGCCCTGTGGGATCGCATCGTGGCCGTCAACAGCGCCCTTCCGCAGGGCCTCGGGGCGCCGGTGCCGGTGGCCCCCGCGCTGCGCCACCGCGTGCTCCGCTACGGCCCCGCGATGGCCCCCGAGTGGCTCGACGCGCTCGAGCTTTCCTCCGAGACGCGGGGGGCCGCGACGCTCCGCTGGCTCGACGGCGATGGCCGCGCGCTACGCCGCGCCGAGGCGCGCGTCGACGTGCTCGCCGACAGCGACGAGGCGCACGTGCTGGTGCCTCCGGGGCCCACGGGGGCGCGCTCCGTCGAGGTGACCCACGGGGGCGCGACCCGCCGCGTCGCGCTGCCCGCGTCGTGGTGACGGCGGCGGCGAATTCGCGGTCCGCGGCGGGTGCGCTGTAGCCTCTCGCCCTGCCATGGCAACGATCAAGTCGGCCACCTCGCCCCTCTTCGTCGAGCGCATCGAAGGGGCCCTCGGCGCCGTGCGCGTCACCGTCGCCGACTGCGGCGCGCCCGTGCTGCTCCGCCGCGACGGCGTCGACGCGCGCTCGCCGGTGGGATGCGCGCGCCACGACGGCGTGTGCCTCGCCTGCTACACGGGCGGCGACGGCCCCACGACCCTCGACGACAACGTGGGACGCGCCGCGGCCACGGGCTTCAAGGTCGCCCTGCGCGCCTTCGTCGACCGCGCGCAGCGGCGCACCGACGCGACGATTCAGCCGCGCTGGCCCGAGGCCCTCGCGCGGCCCGACACGGTGCGCGCGCCCCTCGCGCTCGCCGACGGGCCGGTGTACCTCGCCGAGCTCTTCGAAGCGCGTCCCTCCCCCACGAGCGCCATCTTGAGCGACCTCGATGGCGAGGTGGTGTTCGGCAAGGTGCGACGCGCGGCCCAGCTCGTGGTTGTACGCGCGTCCTCCTACGAGAAGGAGTATGTCGTACCGCTGAAGCGCGCGCTGCGCGTGAAGGCGGGCGACGCGGTGCGCGCGGGCGAGGCGCTCACCGACGGCGCGCCGCTGCCCCACGACGTGCTGCGCATTCTCGGCGAGCACGCGCTCGTGCGCTGGCTGATCGACGAGGCGCAGGCCATCTTTCGCGCCGTCGACGTGACGCTGCCCGAGCGCCACGTGTCGCTCCTGTTGCGCCGCATGCTCGCGCGCGTGACCGTGACCGAGCCCCACGACACGGGCTTCGCCGCGGGGCAGCGCGTGGCGCGCGCGGACTTCGAACGCGAGAACGATGCGCTCCTCGCGCAGGGCAAGCAGCCCGCGTACGCCGAACCCCTGCTCGAAGGGCTGAGCGAGCTCGTCTGACGGTCTAACCTTCGCGCGCGATCGCCGCGGCCACCGCGCGCGCCTCGCCCGCGGGGAGCGCGAGGCACCGCGCCGCCTGCGCCTCGTCGGCCTCGGGCGCGTGCATCGCCGCGCTCACGCGCTCGACGATGTCGCAGCGCACCGCGCGCCCCGCGAACACCGGGTACCCCATGGCGGCGTAGGCCTCGCGCGGCACCTCGCGCGACGCGCGCAGCGTCACGGCCCCCGCGGGCACCTCGACCGCGCGCCCGAGGTTGAAGTGCACCGCCGCGAGCACCGCGCGACGGGTGAGCGCCTCGCGCGTGAGCGTGGCCGGCGCGTACACCGCGCAGCGACCGAGCACCACGCCGCGGCCCTCGACGGCGGCCCGCTCGTCGTCGGTGAGCGCGTTGAGGAGCGCCGCGAGCTCGCGCTTCCTCGCCGTGCCGAGGCCCTGCTCCAACTGGTACAGCACCCCGCGCACGTTGGGGCTCGGGGCGCCGCCCTCGCGCAGCGACGCGAGGAGCTCGTGCACGGCGTCGCGCGCCCACGCCACCATGCGCCGCTGCACGCGCGCGTGACCGCCGCCGCCCGCTCCCTCGAGGGTGAGAAGCTCCACGCCCGGGAGCGTCGCGCTCGCCCCGCGCACGAGGCGCCCGAGCACCTCGTCGCCGTCGACGATGCGTCCGCGCGCGTCGAGGGAGAAGCGCCCGTGCGGGGCCTCGACGAGCTCGTCGACGCGCCGTCGCAGCCCCCCGTCGCGGGGCTCGACGCGCGGGGTCATCGCGTCGCGCATCGCGCGCAGCCGCGCGAAGGGGTGCCCGGG
>CAISKJ010000069.1 GCA_903885885.1 uncultured delta proteobacterium | reverse complement strand
TGGCGGCCGCGCGCGGCGCGAGCTCGCGCCACGGGAGGTGGGCGCGCGTGCGCAGGACCGCGGCGGTGTAGAGCGCCGACGCGAGCGCGATGGGCGTTGCGATGGCGGCGAAGGGGAGCTCGTCGCGCAGCGTCCACCGGAGCGCTCCCCACCACAGCGCGAGCAGCGCGGCGTGGGTGGCGAGGGCCGCGGCGGGCACGATGGCGAGCTGCGCGAGGCCGCGCGTGCGGTCGAGCACCGCGGTGGCCGCCGAGGCGAAGAGGCCCCACCCCACGATGCCGATGACGGGGACGTGAAAGACGCCCGGCTCCGTCCATTGCCAGAGGCCTGCGCGCACGGCGATGGGCTCGATGAGCGACGCGTCGAAGGTGACGAGCGCGCCGGTGAGCAGCGCCTCGGGGAGGCCGCCGCCGCGGCCGAGGAGCGAGCGCGCGACGGCGCGGGCCGAGAGCATCACGGGGGCCCAGATGGCGGGGATGAGCAGCGGCACGTGGTCGACGCGCAGGTGCCACCCGGGCGCGTAGTGATAGAAGCCGTACGCGCGAATCATCGAGTCTTCGCCGGCGAGCGCGGCGGCGGCGAGGAGCAGCGCGTCGCGGCGCATGGGCGCGTCGGCGCGGTGGGCGACGAAGTACACCCCAACGATGGCAACGCATGCGGCCTCGAGCGCGAGCACGCGCGATCGCTAACACCGGGGCGGCGCGCGGCGCAACCGTAGTAGGCTCCGCGGCCGTCATGCGCGACCTCGCCTCGGCCTTGCGACTGCATATCGTGGCCATCGCGGTGTGCGCCACGGTGACCTTCGGGTACCTCTTCAAGGGCGCGTACCCGGTCGGGCTCGCGCTCCTCTGCGGCTTCGACTGGTGCATCGTGAATCTGCTCAACCGCGCCACCGACGTCGACGAGGATCGGCTCAACGGCATCGCGGCGACGGAGTTCGTGGCGCGTCACGCGCGCTCGCTCGTGGCCCTTTCGCTCGCGGCGCTCGTGGGCTCGCTGGCGTGGGGCTTCGTCGCGCTCCCCGCGTCGCTCGCGGCCGTGCGCGTGCTGTTTCACGCGCTGGGCCTCGGGTACAGCTACCGCGTCGTGCCGACGCCGCGCGGCCTGCGTCGCTTCAAAGACCTCTACGTGCTCAAGAACTCGATGAGCGCGTTCATGTTCGTGCTGAGCGTGGGGCTCTATCCGCTGCTCGGCGTCGCGGGGCCGCGCGCGATGTCCGTATCGGGCGTCGCGGTCGTGATCGTGTACTTCTTTCTCTTCGAGCACACCTTCGAGGTGCTGTACGACCTGCGCGACGCCGAGGGCGACCGCGCGGTGGGCGTCCCCACGTATCCCGTGGTGCACGGGGCGCGGGCGAGCGCGGCGATCGTCTATGCGCTGTGCGGCGTCTCCGCGGCGGTGCTCGTGGCGGGGCGCGCGTCGGGCGCGATTCTCACGCGCGAGCTCCTCATGGTGGCGGCGCCCGTCGGTCAGGCCCTCTTTCTGCGGGCGCAGGGGGCCGAGCGCATCTCGCGGGCCGACTGCGTGGGGGCGACCTATGCGGGCGCCGGGCTCCTGCTCGTGTACCTCGCGGGCACCGCCCTGTGGCAGCGCGCGGGCCTCCCGATGAACATCTGAGCGCGCTTGTTAGCAGGGCGATCCTGCGACGCGCTCGAGCTCGCCGA
>CAISKJ010000068.1 GCA_903885885.1 uncultured delta proteobacterium | reverse complement strand
GCGAGGCGCGGAGGGGCGCGTGAGGGCTCTCCCCGCGATGGCGCTCCTCGCGCTCGGGTGCGCGCGCCCCGTGGCGGCGCCGACGCCCGCGCAACCCCGCGAAGCGCAGCGGTTTCCGAGCTTTCCCGCGCGGCCCACGGCGAGCGCGAGCGCGGCCTTCAACGCGCGGTGGAGCGACGGGCGCGCCGAGCTCACGGGGTACCGCGCCACGGTCAACCGCTACGGCGAGCTGCGCCCCGCCGAGGTGATGCTCCTCTACGTCACCGAGCCCCTGAACCGCCGCACGTGGATCAAAGACGACGACGCGCCCGCCGCCGACCGCGTCGGGGTCATCAAGCTCAACGCGTCGCTGAAGTTTCAGACCGGCGTGTACCCCTACTCGGTGCTCACGAGCGTGTTTTCGCCCGTCGACCGCTGGCGCGCCGAGGCCTTCGCGCCCGCCAAGATCTCGCTCTCGGTGCAGGAGTGGTGCGGCCACGTGTTCTTCGAAGCGTGGCCCGGCGAAGACCGCTTCACCGCCGACGTGCGGTCGTACTTTGCCAGCGAGGGCGAGGGGCACGAAGAGGTCGCCACCCCCGCGGGCGCCCTCTACGAAGACGCGCTGCTCATTCAGCTCCGCGAGCTCGACGGGCCCTTCGCGGGCGGCCACGACTGGCGCGGCGCGCTCGTCCCCTCGCTCTGGAGCAACCGCCGCGCGCACCGCCCGCTGCGCCCCGTCGAGGCCTCGATCACTCGCACCCGCGCCACCGTCGAGGGCGCCGAGGTCCACCGCTTCGAACTCCGCTACGGCGACTACAGCCGCACCTTCGACGTCGAGACCGCCGACGCCCATCGCGTCGTCGCGTGGCGCTGCTCCGACGGCGAAGAGGCCCACGCCCTGCGCACCACGCGCCTCCCGTACTGGCAGCTCAACCACAACGGCGACGAGCGACACCGCGAGGAGTTCGGCCTCCCCGTCGAGGGCCGTTGAGCGACGTCTCGCCCGAGCGCATCCGCCGCGCCCGCGCCCGCGGACAGGTCGCCGCGTCGCAGCGCCTCACCGCCGTCGCCTCGCTCGCGTGCGGCCTCTCGCTCGTCGCCGTGACCGCGCGGGCCACGCGCGAGGCCTTCGTCGCCGGGCTCCAGCTCGCCGCGCACGCCGCCGCCACCGACGCCCCGCCGCCCCTCGCGCGCACCGTCGCGCACGCGTTCGCCCAGGGCCTCGTCGCGATGGCCCCCGTGCTCGCCGCGACGACCCTCGCGATGGCCCTCGCGCACGCGCTCCAGACGCGCTTTCTGCTCACCTGGCCCGACCCCGAAACGCAGCCCCGGGCCGACCCCGCCGGGGCCCTCACGGCCGCCGCGTGGAGCGTCGCCCTCGCGCTCACCGCGGCCCTCTCGGCGTGGACGCTCACACGCTCCCTCGGGCTCGCTGCGCACGCGCACGCCGATGTGCTGCGGACGCTCACCGCGCTGCTCACCGGCGTCGCGTGGCGGGTGCTCGCAGTGGCCGCTGCGCTCGGTGTGGTTGAGCTCGTATGGCGCCGCGCGCGCTACCTCACGGCGCTGCGCCCCACGCGCGCCGAGGCGCTGCGCGAATCGCGCGACTCGGAGGGCGGCGCGCGTACACGCTCGGAACGTGCGCGTCGAGCACGGGAAAGCCCGTATGGAGCTTGCGGGAACTGACGCATCGCTTGCACACTCGCGCCTCCTTCATGATCTCCGACGTGCCTTCGCCTCCGACCGATGTCGAACGGTTGCAGCTCGTCACGAGCCTCGCTGCGCTCCTGCAAGACTTTCTCGTCGATGAGCAGCCGTCGGCCTTCTTCTCGCGCCTGCTGCGCGAGGTGCTCGCGCTCACGCGCAGCGAGTACGGCTTCATCGCGGAGGTGCGCCACGACGCCGACGGCGCGCCGTACATGCGCTCCCACGCGCTCACCGACATCTCGTGGGACGAGGGGAGCCGCGCGGCCTACGCCACCGCGCTCGAGCGGGGCATGGAGTTTCGCAACCTCCACACCCTCTTCGGCGCGGTGCTCGTCTCGCGCGACGTGGTGATCGCGAACGAGCCCGCCACCGATCTGCGCGCGGGCGGACGGCCGCCGGGGCACGCGCCGATGCACTCGTTCCTGGGGCTCCCGGTGCATCGCGGAGGCTCCATGGTGGGCGTCGTCGGCATCGCCAACCGCCCGGGGGGCTACGGCCGCGAGCTGTGCACCTTCCTCGAGCCCGTGCTCGCCACCTGCGGCGCCGCCATCGAGGCCCGCAACGCGCACGCGGCCGACCGCGAGGCCAAGCAGCGCCTGCGGCAAGAGACCGCGCGCCTCGAGACCCTCATGGCCAACCTCACGAGCGGCCTGCTCCTCGAGAACGAGCAGCGCCACGTGGAGCGGGTCAACCAGGCCTTCTGCGACATGTTTCTCATCCCCGCGCCCCCGTCGGCCCTCCTGGGCGCCGACTGCGCGCAGATGGCCCTCGGCGCGCAGCACGCGTTCCGCGATCCCGCCGCGTTCCTCGCGCGCATCGAAGCCCTCCTCGCGGCGCGCGAGCCCGCCTACGGCGACGTGCTCGAGCTCGCCGACGGGCGCGTCTTCGAACGCGATTTTGTCCCCCTGCAAGCCGACGGCGCCTACCGCGGCCACTACTGGCAGTACCGCGACGTGACGGCGCGCGTGCGCTCCGAGGCCGCCCTGGTGGCCGCGCGCGACGCCGCCGAGGCCGCCTCGCGCGTGAAGACCGACTTCCTCGCGCGCATGAGCCACGAGATTCGCACCCCCATGGCGTCGGTGCTCGGCTACGCCGACCTCCTGCTCCACACCGACTGCGCGCCCGACGAGGCCACCGCGCACGCGCGCCGCATCCGCCGCAACGCCGAGCACCTGCTCGGGCTCATCGACGACATCCTCGACGTGTCGCGCATCGAGGCGGGGCAGCTCACCTTCTCGCTCGAGCACATCGAGCCCGCGCGCGTCATCGCCGCCGTCGACTCGCTGCTGCGCCCCCTCGCCGTCGAGCGCGGCATCACCCTCTCCATGACCACGCCCGCGCTCCCGCGGCACATCACCTCCGACGGGCTGCGCTTTCAGCAGATTCTCGTGAACCTCGTGGGCAACGCGATCAAGTTCACCGACCGCGGCGGCGTCACCCTGCGCGGCAGCGTCGAGCCTACGGACGACGGCGCCTGGCTCCGCATCGACGTCGAAGACACGGGCATCGGCATCGCGCCCGACGACCAGGCGAGGCTCTTCACCCCCTTCAGCCAGGTGCCGTCGCGGGGCGGCGTCCGTCGCCGCGGCACGGGGCTCGGCCTCGCCATCTCCGCGCGCCTCGCCGCGGGCCTGCGCGGCCGCCTCGACCTGCGCTCCGAGCCCGGCGCGGGCAGCACCTTCACCCTGCGCCTGCCGCTCACCGCGGTCGAGTCGCGCGACCTCAACGACGACTCGCAGAGCGACCCCGCGTCGTGGCCCTCGCCCGCGGGCGAGCGCTACGCGCCGGTGAGCGCGCGCCGGGTGCTCGTCGTCGACGACAACCCCGACCTCCAGATGCTCTTCGGCAAGCTGCTCAAGAACCTCGGGCTCGCGGTGACCTTCGCCTCCGACGGCGTCGAGGGCATCGCCCGCTTCGAAGACGCCCAGGGCGCCGACGCGCCCTTCGACATCGTGCTCATGGACATGCAAATGCCCGTGATGGACGGCTACGAGGCCGTGCGCGAGCTGCGGCGCCGCGGGGTCACCACCTCGATCGTGGCGCTCACGGCCTACGCGATGGCGGGCGACGCCGAGCGCTGCCTCGCCGCGGGCTGCGACGCGTACCTCGCCAAGCCCGTCGATTTCGCCCGGCTGCGCGTCATGCTCGCCGACCCGCCGCTGCGCGTGCCCGTCGAGCGCTGACTCCGCCCGCTCAGAGCGGCACGTCGGTGCGCTGCAGGATCTCGTGAATGACCCGCGATGCGTCGTCGCGGCGGGCGTCGCCCGTCCACGCGCCGGCGCCGAGGTCGACGCCCGCGAGGCGGATGCGGTGGGCGAGCACGGGCACCGCGAGCTCGGACACGTCGTCGGGGATCACGTAGGAGCGCCCCCGCACGATGGCCCGCGCCCGCGCGGCCTTGAGAAACGCGAGCGCCCCGCGCGTCGACACGCCCTGCGCGATGCCGTCGTGCGCGCGCGTCGTCTGCACGATGGCGTACGCGTAGTCGATCACCGAGGCGTCGACGGTGACCGCGTCGACCTCGCGCTGCGCCTCGACGAGCTGCGCGAGCGTGACCGCCGACTCGATGGTGTCGACGGGCTCGGCGCCGCCGCGCGTGGCCAGAATGCGCTTCTCGACCTCGGGCGCGGGGTACCCCACCGCGGTGCGGAGCAGAAAGCGATCGAGCTGCGACTCGGGCAGGGGGTAGGTGCCCGCCATGTCGTCGGGGTTCTGCGTGGCGATCACCGCGAAGGGCTCCTCGAGCACGTGCGTGACGCCGTCGATGGACACCTGCCGCTCGCTCATCACCTCGAGGAGGGCGCTCTGCGTCTTCGGGGTGGCGCGGTTGATCTCGTCGGCCACCAGGACGTGCGTAAAAACAGGCCCCGGGCGAAACTCGAAGCGCCGCTCGGCGGAGTTGTACACGTTGACCCCGAGCAGCTCCGACGGCATGAGGTCGCTCGTGCACTGCACGCGGCGAAAGTCGGTGCCGAGGGCGCGCGCGAGGGCCCGCGCCAGGGTGGTCTTGCCGACGCCGGGCACGTCTTCGATGAGCAGGTGACCGCGCGCCAGCAGGGTGACCACCGCGCGCTCGACCACGTCGGGCTTGCCCGTGAGCACCGCCTCGACCGCCTTCGCGAGCTTCTGCGCGACCTCGAAGGCCAGCGCCGACACCGTCTCGGGTTGCTTCACACGGGGGCCATCAGCCATCGACTTTTTGTTCCCTACACCCGCCGAACGGGGGCTCTTGCTCTATCAGGCTTCACGCACCGAGGCTAGGCCGATCCGGGGGCCCGCGAGCGCCGCGGGGGCGCCGCTGCGGTCGCCGGCGTGCGCGGTCGCGCGCGGGGCAGCGTCACCTGCAGCAGCACGCCGCCTTCGGGCGCCGCGTCGGCCAGGGCCGAGCCGCCGTGGAGCTCGATCACCCTGCGCGCCACGCCCAGCGCGAGGCCGAGCCCCGCGGGGGCGCGCGCGCCCGACTGCGGCAGGTCGAAGGGCGCGAAGAGCTGCGTGAGCATCTCGCGCGACGGCGTGCTCCCGGCGCCCGTGATGGTGAGCGACCACGCGTGCGCGTCGACCGCGCGGACGCGCAGCGAGACGGCCGCCGACGGACCCGTCAGCGCCGCGGCCCCCTTGCGCAGCAGGGCGTAGGCGATCATGGCCCCGAGGTGGTGCGAGAGGCGCTCGCGGTCGACCATGGCCTCGAGGTCGAGGTCGCCGTCGACGGGCAGGCGCACGTCGTCGGGCACCACCCCGGCCGCGCGCTCGAGGGCGGCCTTGCGCGCGTCGGCGAGGAGCGTCCCCACGGCGACGCGGGCGCGGGTGACGGACATGCGACCGGCGTCGAGGCGCGCGGCGTCGAGGAGGTCATCGACGAGGCGCAGGAGGTCTCGCCCGCCGCGGGTGAGGGCCTCGAGGCTCTCGCGCTGCCCCTCCGACACCTCGCCATCGACGCCCGAGAGGAGCAGCCCCGCGAAGCCGAGCACCGAGTTGAGCGGGCCGCGCAGGTCGTGGCTCACGCCCGCGAGCACGAACGATCGGAGCCGCGCGGCCTCGGCGCGGGCGTTCACCGCGCGGCGCTGGTCGCGGGCCACGGTGGCGAGGGTCTCGGTCACGCGGTCGAGGAGGTTCGAAATGGCGCGCACCTCGGGGAGCGACACCGCGTCGAACGACAGGGTGAAGGTCACCCCGTCGAGGGTGGGTCGGCCCGCGGTCGAGAGGTGCTGCAGCCCCACCGTCTCGACGCGCCGCTTCGCCCGCGTGAGCTCCATCGCGGCGCGGCGCCCGATGCGCAGCCCGAGGGCCGCGCCCACGCCCGCGAACACGAGCCCGCCGAGGAGCGACTGCAGCGGCGAGGGCACCTCGACGGGCCCCGGCTCGACGAACGACACCTCGACGCCCGTCCGCACGCGCGCGCCCCCCGCGGCGAGCACGCGCGCGGCGGCGTCGCGCCCCTCGGGGCCTTCGCCCGGCAGCCTGCGCACGCCGAGGGCGAGCGAGAAGATGCGCGCGTTGAGGGCCTCCTCGTCGTGGGCCGTCGACGACACGTGGGCCGCCACGAGCAGCGCCGCGAGCAGCGCCGCCACGCCCGACGGAATGGCCACCGCGAGCGCGACGCGCAGCGTGAGGCGGTCGCCGAGGGCCGGCGGCGCGGGCTCGCCCGTCGAGGGGAGCCCCTCGAAGAGCGGGCGCAGCGCGCGGCGCATCGCGGGGTAGAACACCAGCGAGCCCACCACCACGAAGGCCGCGCCCACCACGCCGGCCACAGAGCGCGTGTGGTCGTAGCCGAGGGCGAGCCACAGGAGCGCGCCCGCGAGCACGAGGCCCGAGGCGGCCGCGAGCAGCCACGCGCCGACGCGCGGGGCCGCGTGGAGGCGCGCCATCGAGGCGTCGTCGAGGGCCTCGGCGGGCGCGCGCGTCGCGCGTCGCACGAGCGCCACGTAGCGCAGCGGGAGGGCGCCCACGGTCACCACGAGGAGCGCCGCCACCAGCGCCGTCGCGCGGAGCAGCGCCTCCCGCGCCGACTCCTCGCGGCCCAGGAACGCGGGCACCACGAGGGCGTACAAGAGGGCCGTGCTCACGGGCACCGCGAGGCACACGGCGGCCATGCGGGCGATCACCGCGCGGGCCTTCACGGGTTCACCTCGAGCACCTCGCGCAGGGCCTTCTCCGACGCGCCGGGCAGCGGCGCGAGGCCCCGCGGAACGGTCGCCGTGAACACGCTCCCGGCCCCCACCTCGCTCTGCGCCGAGAGGCTCCCGCCGTGGAGCTCGACGAGCCCCAGGGTGATGGCGAGCCCCAGGCCCGCGCCCCGCGCCTCGGCGTTGCGTCCGCGCTCAAAGGGCTTGAAGAGCCGCTTGAGCTCCGACGGCGGAATGCCCCGCCCGTTGTCGCGCACCGCCACCGCCACGCCGCGCTCGAGCGCCTCGACGGTGACGTGCACCTCGCCGCCCGCGTGCTCGATGGCGTTCACCACGAGGTTCACCAGCGCGCGGCGCAGGGCCACGGGGTCGCCGTACACCTCGGCCGCGTCGGGGGCCGCGACGGTGAGCGTCACCGAGCGCGTGCGCGCCGTGCCCTGCGCCTCGGCCACCACCTCGCGCGCGAGGGCCGAGAGGTCCATCGGCTCGCGGCGGATCTCGTAGCGACCGCTCGCCATGGCCGACAGGTCGAGCACGTCGTCGACCATGCGCAACAGGGCCGCGCCCGAGCGCGCGATCATCTGCACGTCGTCGCGCTGCGCGGCCGTGAGGGGCCCGTCGACCTCTTGCAAGAGGAGCTCGGCGAAGCCCAGAATGGAGTTGAGCGGCGTGCGCAGCTCGTGGCGCAATGTGGTGATCAGCGTCTCGCGGCGGCGCTCGTTCTCGTCGAGGCGGGCGAGGGCTTCACGGTGCAGCGACACCTCGTCGGCGAAGCGCCGCTGCAGGCGGTTGAAGGCCGTGACGAGCGAGGCCACCTCGTCGCGCGCCTGCACGGGCAGCGGCTCGAGCGCCTCGGCGGAGCCCTCGGCCATGCGCTGCGCCTTGCGCAGAATGGCCTTCAAATCGTTGGTGATGTCGCGCGCCACGATGAGGCTCACCACCACGGCGAGGGAGCCCATGAGCGCCAGCGCCACGAGGAGCTTGCCCAGCAGCAGCGCCACCGCGCCGCGCCGCGCGGCGGGCGAGGGGAGCGCCGTCGCCACCACGAGGGTCGCCGCGCGGCCGTCGCCCGCCGAGATCGCTTCGAAGGCCACCGCGAGGCCTTCGTCGACGAGGGCCTCGGCGCCGTGTGAGCCCCGTCGGCGCGTCACCGCGTCGCGCACGGCCCGCGGGGCCTCGGGCGCGAAGGCGAGGGCGCGGCCGTCGGGGCCGAGCACCGTCACCGTGCAGGCGAGCGTGCGCGAGATCTCCTGCGCGAGCTGAACGCGACGGCGCTGGTCGAGGCGCTCCATGCGCGCCGCGGTCGACACGGCCAGGAGCGAGGCCCGCCGCTCGGCGCGGTCGCGCTGCGCCAGGAGCGTGAGCTCGGCGCCCGCGAGGGCCGCCCCGACGCCCGTGAGGCTCACCGCCGCCAGCGTGGCGAGGGTGATGCGCCGCATGAGGCTGTCCCTCCGGGCGTGCGCGGGGCGTGGCGGGGCGAGCGACATCGGGCGCGAGGGTACAGAAACTCGCCGAAGACACAATTTCACGGCGGTGCGCCGTGTGTATGATCGCGCCAACATGCGCTTTCTGCTTCGACTCTGCTGCGCGACGGCGCTCCTCGCGGCCTGCTCCGACAACAACCCGACGCCCGCCGACGCGGCGGCCCCTCGCGACGCGACCTCCGACGCCGCGCTCGACGCCGCGCCCGACGCCGCGGTCGACGCCGAGCCGCCGCCCCCGCGGATGTGCCGCACCGGCGCCGGGTGGGACCGCGCCGCGATGGCGCCCGCGTTCCGCGTCGACGCCGCGGGCTGGGGCCTCGACGCCATCACCGGCAAGCGCCTCGCGACGGCCGACCTCGACAACGACGGCTACGCCGACCTCGTGGTGTGGAACGACGTGGTCAACGCCCGCACCAACCTCGACGCGACGCCGCCCGTGGTGAACGTCCGCGTGCTCATGAACCGCCCGCGCGAGGGCGCTCCCGGCCGTCGCTTCGTCGACAACACGCGCGCGTCGAACCTGCTCGCCATTCGCGGCGGCGGCTACGGGCGCATGGTGCAGAGCGTGGCCTTCGCCGACGTCGACAACGACGGCGACCTCGACGCGTACACCGGCACGCAGCCCACGCAGAACCCCGCGGCGGGCCAGATGGCCGACCCCGGCGACCGCGGCACCCTCATGCTCAACGACGGCCACGGGGTGTTCGCGCTCGGCCCCGAGAGCGACGCCACGCCCACGCCCGAGTCCTATCCGCAGACCATCGGCGCGGTGTTCGCCGACCAGAACCTCGACGGCCGCGTCGACCTCTTCGTGGGCTACCACTCGGAGACCTTCGGGCTCCCCATCGGGCAGCAGTCGCAGCTCTTTCGCGGCGACGGGCAGGGCGCCTTCGCCGACGTGACCGACGAGGTGGGCCTCACGCGCGACAGCACCAACGCGTCGCTCCTCACGGTGACCAACAACCGACCCCTCTACGGCCTGTCGGCCTGCGACGTGAACAACGACCGCCGCCCCGACATGATCGGCGCCGCCTACGGCCGTCAGTTCAACCTGCTCATGACCAGCAGCGAGGGCACCTACCGCGACGACTCGGTGGACTCCAACGTGGGCGGCGACAGCGACCGCGACTACTCCACCAACCAGAGCTACCGCTGCTACTGCCAGGTGAACGCCGGGCGCTGCCCCGCCACCGTGCCCGCCCCCGCCGCGGGCATCTGCACGGCCTTCGGCGGCACCACGGGCCGCGGGTGGCGCCCCGGCGTCGACGACCAGCCCTGGCGCAACAACGGCAACAGCTTTTCGATCGCGTGCGGCGACGTCGACAACGACGGCGACGTCGACCTCTACACCGGTGAGATCGCGCACGGCGACGTGGGCGCCACCTCCGACCGCGCGCAGCTCCTCGTGAACGAGACCGCCCAGGGCATGCCCGCGCGCTTCAACCGCATCGACCGCACGACCAACGGGCTCGCCATTCCCCTCGCGCGCTCGGCCGACGAGGGCGTGCTCTCGAACGCCATCTTCGATTTCGACAACGACGGCCGGCAAGACATCTGGGCCGGCGGCAGCGACTATCCGGGCAACCGCGGCTGGCTCTTTCAACAGCAGCAAGACGGCCGCTTCGCCGAGGTGTCGACGCGCGCGGGCATCGTGCACGCGTGCCCCGTGGGCCTCGCGCTCGCCGACTTCGACAACGACGGCGACCTCGACGTGGTGCTCGCCACCTCGCTCGCGCGCTCGTGCAGCGCCGACTGGATGGGCCGCGCCGTGGTGCGCCTCTACGAGAACGTCTCCGGCGAGCAGAACTGGACCTCGGTGCGCCTCGTGGGCCGCGGCGACGGCGGCGCCAACCGCGCGGGCGTCGGGGCGCGCGTGCGGGTCACCGCGGGCGGCGTCACGCAGACCCGCGACGTGCAGGGCAACTGGGGCCTCGCGGGCCTCAGCGCCGAGCTCGTGGCCCACGTGGGCCTCGGCGCGCAGTGCGCCATCGAGCGCCTCGAGGTGCAGTGGCCCGACGCCGCGGGCACCACCGAGGTGTTCACCGACATCCCCGCGAACTACCGCCTCGAGGTTCGCCAGGGCGAGGGGCGCGTGCGCTACCTCCGCTGAGCTACACTGCCTGGGAACCGACGCGCGGTTGAGCCGTCGATGACCCCCATGCAACGCCGCACCTTCCTCTCGCTCTCGCTCGGCTCGCTGGGGCTTCCGCGCTCGCCCGCGCACGCGTACGGCAACCGCGCCCCCGCGCCGCAGCGGGTGATCGACGAGCTCGCGCGCATCGCCGGCTCCCTCCGCACGAGCACCTACAACCACTCGACGCGCATCGACGAGCGCGCGGGCCGCTACGACTTCGACTGCTCGGCGATGGCGGCCTACGTGCTGCGCCGCGCGGCCCCCGAGGCCCTCGCCGCGCTGGGCAGCGCGCGCCCCGTAGCCGCGGGCTTCGCGCGCACCATCGCGCACGCGCCGACGGGTCGCTTCGCGCGCGGCTGGCAGCGCGTGGCGCGGGTGGCCGAGGCGCGCGCGGGCGACGTGCTCGCGTGGCAGCGCCCGCCGTGGTTCCCGTCGCACAACACGGGGCACGTGGCCTTCGTGGTCGACGCGCCGCGGCTGCACAGCCTCGGGGTGCTCGTGCGCATCATCGACGCGACGCGCCACGCCCATCAAGACGACACGCGCGACACCGAGCACGGCGCGTCGGGCTTCGGCTCGGGCACGCTCCTCGTGGCCACCGACCCGGTCACCGGCGCGGGCACCGGCTACGGCTGGATCGGCGCGCACACGCCGATCGATTGGATCATCGCCACGCCCGTGGTCATCGGCCGCGTGCGCGGCTGAGCGGGGCTCGCATCCCGTTGACGCGGCGCGCGCGCGGGTGCTCTGCTCTCGCACCTATGAGCCGCTCCTACAGCGCGTGCGCGCGTGTGCTCACGTCCCTCGCGTGCCTCGCGGGCTGCGCGTCCGACCTCGACGACGGCGGCCTCTCGTCGGCGATCGGCGCAGCGACCGTCGACATGGCCGAGTACATGCTGCCCGCGTGCGGCGCCGCGACGCGCGCGTGGCGCTTCGACGGGCAGGAGTTTCGCACCATTCCCATGGGCGAAGCGCGCGGCATGGCGCACTACGTGTTCGTCAAGAGCGCCGACGGCGACGGCTACGAAGACTGGTGGATCGACAACGACTGGCTGCGCATTCGCTTCGACCGCACGTGGGCCTACTGCGTGACCGCCGCGGGCGGGCTCTGCGCCGACGGCGACGGCCAGACGCACATCTGGTGCGACGTCCAGTGCGGCCGCGACAACACCCCGGCCACCTGTCAGCGCCGGTGGGACGGCGACCCGCGCAGCCCCTACAACGGCCTGCGTCCGCGCGCCCCTTGGGCCGCGACGCAGTATCAGTCTCCGGGGCGCCCCGACCTCGCGGCGCCCTTCATCAAGCGCCGCCTCACGCTGCCCATCGGTGGCTCGACGCGCTTCGACGCCGACATGGAGATCGTCGCGGTCGACCGCGAGACCTGCGCCCCCTGCGCGACCAACTTCGACACCGCCCCCGGGCGCACGGTGCGCCGCTCGGTGCTCGCGCAGCGCATGCGGTCGTGGCGCAACTTCAACGACGTGGTGCAGCTCACCGTCACGAGCGGACCGGGCACCGGCGAGGCGTCGTACTACGCCCGCGGGCTCGGGCTCATCGGCTTCGGGGTGGGCGCCGCGGTCACCGTCGCGACGGAGCTCGTCGAGCGCGACACGCGCCCCCGCGGCGGCTGCGCGCCCTACGTTCCCGCCAGCGCGTGCACCCTCGGCGGGAACAACTGCGCCTACTGGCCGCCGACGGGGCAGCACCTCTGCGGTCGCCTGCGGCAGTACTGGGAGGGCAACGGCGGGCTCCCCGTGTTCGGCTACCCCGTGACGGCGGCGCAGCCCGCGGTGGGCGAAGACGGCCGCGCGTATCCCACGCAGTGGTTCGAGCGCGCGCGCCTCGAGTACCACGGCGAGAACGCGCCCCCTTACGACGTGCTGCTCGGCCGCCTCGGCGACCAGCGCTTTCGCGCGATGCACGGCGGGGCCGACTTCTGGTCGACGCCGCGCGACGCGGGCGCGCGCGCCGGGTGCCGGTGGTTCCCCGAGACGCGCATCAACGTGTGCGACGTCGCCGAAGGGGCTTTGCGCACGGGGTTTCTGACATACTGGCGCGGCCACGGCGTCGAGTTCGACGGGCGCGCTGGCGCCTCCGAGGCCGAGTCGCTCGCGCTCTTCGGGCTGCCGCTCACGCCGGTGATGACCGAGCGCCTCTCCGACGGTCGCGACCACAAGGTGCAGTGGTTCGAGCGCGCGCGCTTCGAACTGCACACCGACGCCAGCGGCGCCTCGCGGGTGCTCCTCGGCCTCCTCGGCAACGAGATGCTCGGGCGCTGATCGCGTGTGACGAGCGAGGCTCTCGGAGTCACTGCGCTGGTGACGTTGAGGGGGTGCACACCCCTCCGTTGTCACCGCGCTGGTGACGTTGCGGGGAGTAACTCGAACGAGCGTGGCGTCTCCTGCGCGGCCGCGACGCCATCACACGGGCGTCGCTACACCGCGGGCAGGAGCCCCACGACGCGCATCGCCCACGCGACCGCGAGGCCTCCGGCGAGGAGGCCCGTCGCGAGGCGCACGAAGCGCTCCCACGCGGGGTGCTCGGCGGGGAGCGTGAGCGCGAGCCCGACGGCCAGCGCGAGGCCCACCGCGGCGGGCAGCGCGACGGGGTGAAACCGCAGGCTGCCCACGATGTCGCCGCGGAGGAGGCGCAGCGCGGCGCGGGTCATTCCGCAGCCGGGGCAGGGCACGCCGACGACGATCTTGACGAGGCAGGTGCTGAAGGGAAGGAGCCCGAGGAGCCCAGTGATCACCGCGATGGGGACGAGGGCTCGGAGGCGCGCGTAGGCGAGGGCGAGGCGAGGAGGCATCGGGCGATCAGCCGACGTGGCGCATCTCCCAGTCCCACATCGCGCACCACGCCCACGGGGCGTAGATGCCGCCGGTGCACATGGTGAGCACGGCGTTGATGATCCACTGGCCGAAGAGGCCGCCCGGGTCTTTCATGAAGCGGAAGGGGCGGCCGCTGATCGAGGTCGCGTTCCAGCGCCACTCGTACATGTTGTTCATAAACCACGGGAAGTAGATGCCCGCGGTCACCGACACGAGAATCATCCCGATGAGGTAGGTGCCGAGGAGCGAGGCGGGGTCGCCGTTGAACTCGAGGCGCTCACCCTGCACGTCGACCTGGCTGTACTGGTACTTGTTGAGCTTGGTCACATACCAGGGAAAGTAGAGCCCGAACGTGCACGCCATGATCACGTAGTCGAGCCACATGGCGCTCACGAGGCTCCCGACGGTGCCGTTGTATTGGCAGCGCTTTCCCTCGATCGTGAGGTTCTCGTAGTGAAAGCGCGAGAGGCGCACGGCTGCGTTGAGGCCCGCCCACAGAATGCCAATGCCGAGGCACAGCGCGAGCGGCATCGAGATCACGGCGCCGATCGTGGAGTTGCTGTTGCCAAACGCCATCTGCACGCCCGCGATGAGGCCGCCGAACACGACGTAGATGCCGATCACGGGCAGCAGGCACTGCACGAGGTAGGTGACGATCAGGTCGCCGCCCTTGCCCGCGAAGGCCACGCGCCCCGCAGAGCCCATCGGAGGCCCGAACCCGCCCGGTCCGCCCGGAGGGGGACCGTAACCGCCGCCCTGCGGGGGACCGAAGCCACCGCCGCCCTGCGGGGGACCGAAGCCACCGCCGCCGGGAGGGGCACCGAAGCCGCCGCCGCCGGGAGGCGCGCCGAAGCCGCCGCCGCCGGGAG
>CAISKJ010000067.1 GCA_903885885.1 uncultured delta proteobacterium | reverse complement strand
GGCACACGCGCACGTCGGCCGCGGTCATGGGGCTGCCGCACATGCCCGGCATGAGCTGCAGGTACACCGCCGCGGTGCCCCCCGTGGCCGTGAGTGTGACGTCGCGCGCGTCGGTGAGCGTGAAGCGCGCCACCACGTCGCGCATGAGCATGCCGCCCGCGCACTGGAACCGATAGTTGCCCGTGGTGCCCGCCGTGGGCAGCGTGAAGCGACCGCCGCGCGACACGTCGAGCGGGTCGGCGCAGGTGTCGTACGGGGGCTGGCGGCAGCCGCCGGGCTCGGCCATGTCGACCATGCCGTTGCAGTTGTTGTCGATGCCGTCGCCGCACACCTCGGGGAGGCGCGAGTTGACGCGCGGGTTCGACTCGTCGCAGTCGCCGCCCACCCAGCACGCCGCGCCGCCGTCGGCCACGGAGGCGTCGCCGCCGGTGCCGCCGTCGCAGTCGGGGGCCGCGCAGTGGATGTCCGGGTCGCCGTCGCGGTCGCTGTCGCGCGGCGCGTGCATGCACGTCTTGGTGGGCTCGTCGCAGCGGTCGACGGTGCAGGTGTAGTTGTCGTTGCAGGCCACGGGGGTGCCGCGCACGCAGCCGCGGCGCGTGTCGCAGGTCTCGAGGCCGTCGCAGTACACGTCGTTGTCGCAGGCCATGTTGTTGGGCACGCTGACGCAGCGCCCGTCGCCCGCGCAGAAGTCCATGGTGCAGTCGATGCCGTCGTCGCACTGCGAGCTGCGCGTGCACACGCGGCCCGCGGCGTCGGTGCGGCCCGTGTCGACGGGGCGCGGACCGGTGTCGGCGCGGTCTTCTGCGGCGTCCATCGTGCCGGCTTCGGCGAAGGTCGTGGGGGGCTCTTCGCCGCACCCAGCGGTGCCGAGCGCGACGAGGAGCAATGCCAGGAGTGCGATGGGCAGCGGGGTGCGCGCGCGCAGTGCCATGAAAGACTTCTCCATCCGAAGGGTCATTGAGTATAGGCAGACTCCGCGCGCGTCGGGGCGCCGATCTGGCGCGGCGAAATCGCGGCTGGCCGGGCGGTGCCCGCGCGGGGTATAGGTGCCCACGTTCATGAACCGTCGCGCCAAGATCGTTTGCACCATCGGCCCCGCGTGTAATCACCCCGAGGGCATCGACCAGCTCATCGCCTCGGGGATGGATGTCGCCCGGCTCAACTTCTCCCACGGCACCCACGAGGACCACTCCCAGGCGATCGGGTACATTCGCGAGGCCAGCGCCCGCCACAAGAAGGCCGTGGCCATTCTGGGCGACCTGTGCGGCCCCAAGATCCGCGTGGGCAAGCTCAATCACCCGGCGCGCGACATCGTGCCCGGCGAGACCTTCGCCATGGTGTCGGGCGCCACGGCCGAGGGCGACGACGTTCCCGTGCGCTACGCCACGCTGGCCGAAGACCTGCGCCCCGGCGACCTCATTCACCTCGACGACGCGCGCATCCAGCTGAAGGTGACGCACATCGAGGGGCCGCGCGTGCACGTGCTCGTGCAGGAGGGCGGTCACCTCCGCAACAACGTGGGCGTGCACCTGCCGTCGGGCAACCTCACGCTCGACGTGCTCACCGAGAAGGACAAGCAGGACCTGATGTTCGGCCTCACGGCGGGCATCGACTACGTGGCCGTCTCGTTCGTGCGCAGCCCCGACGACGTGAAGCTCGTGCGCGAGATCTGCGACGCGTGGGGCAAGCGCCTCCCCATCTGCTCGAAGATCGAGACGCCGCAGGCGATCGAGAACCTCGAGGCCATCGTCGAGACCTCCGACGCGGTGATGGTCGCGCGCGGCGACCTCGGGGTGGAGTTTCCGCCCGAGCAGGTGCCCGTGCTCCAGCGGCGCGTGCTCGCGAGCGCGGCGCAGCACCGGCGGCCGGTGATCGTCGCGACCGAGATGCTCCACTCGATGATCACCTCGACGCGCCCCACGCGCGCCGAGGCCAGCGACGTGGCCACGGCCATCTACGACGGCGCCGACGCCACGATGCTCTCGGGCGAGACCGCCTCGGGGGCGCACCCCGCCCTCGCCGTTCGCATGATGGCGCGCGTGGTCTCCGCCGCCGAGTCGTCGCCCTACTGGGTGCCGCGCATGCCCCCTCCCCCGGAGCCGCCGGTGCCCTTCGCCGAGGCCCTCGCGCGCACCGCGGTGAGCGCGGCGCGCGACGTGGGGGCGCGCCTCATCGCGGTGTTTACGCAGACCGGCGACACGGCGCGGCTCATCTCGAAGGAGCGCCCCACGGTGCCCGTGATCGCGTTCTCGCCGAGCGAGGGCATTCGCCGCCGCATCGGCCTCTACTGGAACGTGTGGGCCCGCGTGCTCTCGCCCATGCGCGACACCGACGAGATGGTCGACGCCGTGCAGAACCACCTGCAGGCCGGCGGCCTCGTGTCGCCCGGCGACAAGATCGTGCTCGTGTACGGCTCGCCCATCGCCGTCACCGGTCGCACCAACACCGTGCGCATCGTGCAGATTCAGTAGCTCTCTGCGGCACCGCGATGGCTCGCACCACCGATGTCTTCAACCCCCCGTGCGGAGGCTCCCATGGCCGACGTGAAGATCTACGTGACCGACTACTGCCCCTACTGCACCCGCGCGAAGGGGCTCCTCAACCGCAAGAAGGTCCCCTTCACGGAGATCAACGTCGAGGGCGACGACGCGAAGCGCGCCTGGCTGGTGAGCGCCACGAAGCAGCGCACGGTGCCGCAGATCTTCATCGACGATCGTCCCATCGGCGGCTGCGACGATCTTCATGCACTCGACCGCTCGGGGCAGCTCGACAAGCTCCTCGGTCGCGCCTGATCGCCCTCGTCGCGGCCCTCGCCGCGATGCTGCTCGCCCCGTCGCTCTACGCGCAGCCGAGCCGTCCCGCGGTGGGCTACGGCGTCACCGCCTGGCGCGACGGGGGTTACGGGGCCGTGCGTGGCGCCACGCTGGGGCCCATCGAGAGCTCGCAGCACGCGGGGGTGGGCTACGGCACGGCCGCGAGCGCCGAGGCCCTCGACGAGCTCGCCGCGCTCGGCTGCAACTGGGTGAGCGTGACGCCCTTCGGGCGCCAGTGGTCGCTCGAGTCCACCGACATTCGCATGGACTTCGAAGCGCCCTTCGCGGCCAACCGCGAGAACATCGTTCGCTTCATTGCGCAGGCGCACGCGCGGGGCCTGAAGGTGCTGCTCATTCCGCACCTGTGGCTCGACATGCCGGGCTGGCGTGGGGAGATTGGCGAGAAGGATCGCAACGGCAACCCGCGCGCGTTCACCCACGACGAGTGGACTCGCTGGTTTCGCAGCTACACGCGCTTCGTCACCGAGTGGGCGCGCGCGGCCGAGCGCGGCGGGGCCGACATGTTCTCCGTGGGCGTGGAGCAGAAGTCGTCGTCGGGCACGCGCGGCGAGTGGTTCGACGTGATCGACGCCGTGCGCAGGGTCTATCACGGCCCCCTCACCTACTCGGCCAACTGGGACGAAGCCGACAAGGTGCTCTTCTGGGATCGCCTCGATGTCGCGGGGATTCAGGCGTTCTATCCGCTCGCGACGCACGAGGGCGCGACGCTCACCGAGCTCCGCGCGGCGGCCGTGCGCAGGGCCGACGAGCTCGCGCGCTGGGCCGTGCGCGAGCAGCGCCCGGTGATGTTCGCCGAGTACGGCTACAAGGCCATCGTCGACACCACCCTGCGCCCCTGGGAGTGGCCCGACGGCATGACCAACGTGCACGTGAGCGGCCTCGCGCAGGCCGAGGCGTACCGGGCGCTGTTGGAGGCCTTCGTGGCGCGCCCGTGGTTCGTCGGGGGCTACGTGTGGCGCTACTACGCCAACCCGATGGACAGCTCGCAGGAGGAGCCATGGGGCTTCTCTCCGCGCGGTCGCGAGGGCGAAGAGGTTCTGCGCGAGCTCTACGACGCGCGCGTGGCGTGGGGCGCCGACGGCGTCACCGCAGGGCGCTGGTAGCGGTCGCGCAGCGCACGTCGACGGTCGCGCCCGCGGCGACCAACGCGCTCTGCACCGCGCGCGCGGCTTCGCGATCGGGGAACTCGCCGAGGTCGCACGGGGCGCCGTCGATGGCCGCCTTCGCTTCAGCCAGCGACACCGAGAGCGCCAGTCGCAGCTGACGCATCACCTGCGTGCGCTCGGGGCCGCTCGCGACGAGGCGCACCACGTGGGGCTCGAAGCGCTCATCGAACGCGCGCCAATGCGGAGGGGCGCCGTAGGCGGCCACCGCCTCGCGACGATCGAAGCGGGTGTCGGGTGGAGGCGCTTCGACGGCGAGGCGCGCCGTGAGCGCCTCGAGCAGCGCGCGCGCTTCGGTGAGCGGCAGCGCAGCGATGGCCTCGACGAGTTGTGCGAGCGTCATCGCGCCTCAGACCTTGCGGGCCTCGTGGCGCAGGGCCCAGGCCTCGTACGCGGGCACGCCCAGCTCGGCGAGCCCGGGGAGGATCACGTTGTCGATGCGCTCATAGAAGGCCTTCGCGAAGCGCGGCCGCGGAATGACCCCGAGGTTGGCCTCGACGGGCGCGTCGGCCTCGGGCGGCATCACGCCGTCGTCGCCGCGGAGGCACGCGCCGTTGGTCTGGTCGTAGTGCGCGAAGGCGAAGGCGAGGTCGGCCCCGAGCCAGTCGATCTCGTCGGGGTTGAGCAGCGGGATCACCAGTCGCGCGAGCGCCCACCCGAAGCGATCGTGGAGCGTCTCGTCGCGGAGCAACGTCTCGACGACGACCTTCACGCAGGGGTCCGTGGCGCCCGCCACGAGCTCGCGCAGGAGGCCCACCGAGGAGGCCTCGCCGACGCAGAACATCGACACCGTCCACCGGGCGACGAAGAGCTTCGCCGAGAGGTCGTCGCGCACGAGGCGCAGCGTGCTCGGGTCGAGGGCCACGTCGCCGTGACCGCCGAGCGCGTCGGCCACGCGCGCGCAGAGCTCGGTGTGCCGCGCCTCGTCTTGAATGAGCCGCGTCGTCGCGCACGACACCTCGAGCGGCAGCCCCACCTCGGGGAAGCGCGCCAGCAGCTCGGAGAACACCACCATCGAGCGGTACTCGGCCTCGACGCGGGCGCTCCACGCGCGGCGCGCCGACGCGATGGCGTCGAGGGCGAAGGGGGCCGAGTCGAGGCGATCCCACGGCGGGGCCTCGTAGCCGGTGTCGAGCATCTTGCGGTGGAGCGAGCGGAAGAGCTTCTCGCTCGTGCCGAGTGGGACGGTGCGCATACGCCCTGGTAGGATCTTAGCCGTTGCCCGGGGGCACCGCGCCGCCGGGTCGCGCGGGCATCGGGGCGTTGAGGGTGTCGAAGTGCGGCGGGCGCTGCGGCGGGGCCACGCCGGGGATGGTGCCGGGCGGGGCGTTGAGGGGCGGCGCCATGGGCGCGTTGAGCGAGTCGGAGTGCGGCGGGCGGTTGGGCGTGGGGCCCGGCGCGTCGGTGGGCGGCGACGGCATCGGCTCGTTGAGCGAGTCGGAGTGCGGCGGGCGGTTGGGCGTGGGGCCCGGCGCGTCGCTCGGAACGGGTGCGACCGCGGGCTGCGGCGGGGCGACCTGCGGCGGCGGGGCCGTGGGGGGCGGATCGGCGGGGCGGTTGACGATGGGCTCGCTCGGCGGCGTCGTCTCTTTGCAGGCGATGGGCGCAGCGGCCGTCGCGGCGAGGATGAGCGCGCGGATGCGCGCGTAGCGGGCGGGGTCGGTGGGCGGGTGCTTCGGCATGGCGGCGCGCGAACATACCTCAGGGCATCGCGCGTAGTGTGCAGCGAACGTCGCCAGATTTTTGCTGGTCTGCACGCGCACGCTGTACAGGGGCCAGTCATGGGCCGTTCCCGCGTCAGCAGCCTGTTCAAGCCGCACTTTCGCCCCGAGGGTCACTTCGACCGATCGGCGGCGCACAAGCCCATCGTGGTGCTCGAGAATGTGATGAAGGTGTACCGCGCCGACGCGCCGGTGCTCCGCAACGTCGACCTCACGATCGAGCGCGGCGAGTTTGTGTTTGTGACGGGCCCCTCGGGCGCGGGCAAGAGCACGCTGCTCAAGCTCTTGTACCTGGCCGAGACGGTCGACGAGGGCCGCGTGCTCTTCTGCGGCAAGGACATCTCGCGCCTCACCGACGACAGCGTGCCGCACCTGCGGCGCAACATCGGCGTGGTGTTTCAAGACTTCCGCCTCGTCCCCTACTGGACGGTGTCGGAGAACGTGGCCGTGGCGCTCGAGGTGATGGGCCTGCCCCCGCGCGTGGTGCGGTCCCGCGGGGCGATCGGGCTCGCGCGCGTGGGCCTCGACGGCCGCGGCGACGACCTCGTGCGGGTGCTCTCGGGCGGCGAGCAGCAGCGCGTCGCGGTGGCCCGCGCCATCGTGAACGAGCCCGCCATCGTGCTGGCCGACGAGCCCACGGGCAACCTCGACCCGGTGCTCGCGCTCGACATTCTGGGTCTCTTCGAAGAGATCCACGAGGCGGGCACGACGGTGGTGTTCGCCACGCACGACCGCTCGCTCCTCGAGGTGGCGCCGCACCGGCTCGTCGTGATCGACGACGGGCGCTGCATCGAGGCGCGCGCCGGCCTCCAAGACCTCGGCGAAGTCATGCGCGCCGACCCCATGTCTAGCGTCCACTGAACGGAACGATGACCCCGATGAAGCAAATGCCCCTCCTGTTCGCCCGCGCGCTCCGTGGCGTCCGCCAGCAGCTCGGCACGCAGCTCCTCTCGGTGATGACCGTGGGCCTCGCCCTGTTCTGCATGGCCGCGGCGCTCCTCGCCCTCGAGAACGCCGGCGCCATGGTGCAGCGCTGGGGCGCGCCGGTGCGCGTCACGGTGTTCCTCGCCGAGGGCGCCACGGGCTCGCAGACCGAGGCGCTCCGCAGCGCGCTCGCGGCGCTGCCCGAGGTCGCCAACGCGCGCTACGTCACCTCCGCCGAGGCGCGCGCCACGCTCGGCGAGGGCGGCGACCGCGCGATCGCCAGCGCGCCCGTCGAGCTGTTTCCCGCCACCATCGAGCTGCAGCTCGCCCCCGCGGCGGTGACCCGCGCCCGCGTGGCCGCCCTCGCCGACCGCGTGCGCCGCGTGCCCATGGTGGCCGACGTCGAGACCTACCGCGGCTTCACCGATCGCCTCCGCGACATGCTCTCGAGCGGCCGCGCCGCCGTGGTGGTGATGTCGCTCGGCGTGCTGCTCACGGTGCTCGCGGTGGTGAGCAACACCATTCGCATGTCGCTCGCCGCGCGGGTGCGCGAGATCGAGGTGCTCCGCCTCGTGGGCGCCACGCGCGAGTACGTGCGCACGCCCTTTCTGCTCGAGGGCGCCATGCTCGGCGGCCTCGGCGCGGCGGCGGCCCTCTTCGCCCTCTCGCTGGTGTTCTACACCACGCGCGCGCACTTCGAAGAGACGCTGGGCAGCGCCCTCGGCCTGCACCCGGTGTTTCTCTCCGCGTGGGTCTTCGTGGGCTTTCTGATCGGCGGCGGCGCGCTCGGCGCCGCGGGTTCGGCGGCCGCCCTGCGCCGCGGCCTCCAGGCCTGAGAGGTCGCCCGATGTCTCCTCGCTACTCCCTCGCCATCGCGCTCTGCTCGCTCCTCGTCATCGACGGCACCGCCTCGCGCGCGCAGAACCTCGTCGGCCTCCCCTCGGCCTCGACCTCGCGCGACCTCGCCGCGGCCTCGCACGAGGTCGATCGTCTCACCGAAGAGTCGTCGCGCATCGACACCGAGTCCTCCACCCTGGGACCGCGCCGCGACGAGCTCCGCG